>JAENVT010000518.1 GCA_016650435.1 Ilumatobacteraceae bacterium | reverse complement strand
TCTGGCCTTGGCAGTGACTGCCTGCGTCGGCTGTGGTTCGAGCGATGCGACGACTCATCCGCAACCGCTCGCAGCGTGCGGCGGCGTCAACCAATCCATCGAGATCGCCAAGTCATTCGTTCGACTAATACGTGACAGATCTCCGGATGTACGCGCGCCTGACTAGTCGCACATGTGAGTCGCATCGCGCACGAGTCGCGAAGTCTGACTCACATGTGGAGCAGTTCGCCGGACGTTCATGCGACATGTGAGCCGCATCGCGCGGTTGACGCGACACCGGACTCACATGTGAATCGGAAACCGCGATTCGGTATCAGCGGTCGAGGTCGAAGATTCGGTCGGCGACGTCGGCGACGGCGTGATCGTGGGTGGCTACCAGGATGCACGATCCGCGCTCGACCATCGATCGGATCAGTTCGAGCACGGTGGCGATGTGGCCGGCATCTTGATGGCTGGTCGGCTCGTCGGCGAGCAGGACGATTGGGTCGATCACAGCGGCGCGAGCCAATCCCATTCGCTGCTGCTGACCGAGCGATGTGTCGGATGCGGCACGATCGGCTTCGTCGGTCAGATCCAACGCGGCGAGGACCTCCTGCGCCCGGGCATTGGCGGGTCGTCGCGGCATGCCTGTCAGCCGCATCGCCAGCGCCACGTTCTCGGTCATCGTCAGCTCGGCAATTGGCGCGATCACCTGAGGAAGAATGGCGGTTCCCTTCCAAGTCCGGTCCACGCCGCGTTCACTCCACGGCCCGAGACGCACCAGCTCGCCACCGTCGGGTGCGATCCATCCGGCGAGCAATGCCAGCAACGTCGACTTGCCGCTTCCTGATCTGCCACGAACGACGACCAGTTCGCTCGACGACAGTGTGAACGAGAACGGTTGCAGCCCGGCTCCGTCGGAGTACCGCTTGGCGAGATCCGTCGCCGCGGCGAGTTGGGTGCCGACGCCGGTCATCGCACCCTCCGCCCATGGTCGAGCTCGGCAATCGACTGGCCGGCGTCGATCACAAGAGGATCGTGCGTTGCGATCACCATCGTCGCGCCGCGAATTGCGACGCCGGCCAGCACCTCGACCAACGTGGTCGCGCTGGCGCGATCGAGCGACGCGGTGGGTTCGTCGAGAATGATCAACTCCGGATCACCGGCAAGTGCACAGGCGACGGCGAGCCGCTGCTGCTCGCCACCTGAGAGCTCTCGGACACGCCGACTGCTGGCAGCCGCCAGACCGACCGCGGCGAGAATCTCGTCGAGGTCGTTGTGGGTGTCGGCCGCTGGCCGGCCCTGACGCTGCTGGGCTGCCCAACGCACGTTGGCAGCGGCATCGAGTTGATCGAGCAGGTTCTCGCTGGGTTGGGGGAGCACGATCCCCAGACGGTCGCGTCGCAATTCACGCCGATCGCGCCTGCCAAGCATCAGCACCTCGGTGTCACCGATCTTCACGCTGCCCTCGTCCGGCCGTTGGGTGCACGCCAACAGCGACAGCAGCGTCGACTTGCCTGACCCCGATGGGCCGGCGACGACGGTCATCTCGCCGAATCGGATTTCGAGGTCGACGTGGTCGAGCGCGGTCACAAGGTCGCCCTCGACCGGAAAACGGCGGACGACGCCGCGGATTTCGGCAGCGAGCCGGTCGTCGCCAAGTGTGATCAGGAGAGGGTTACGCGGTTCCACGCATCACCTCCATCGCCCGAGTTCGCTTGATCATCACGAATCCCACGACGACCAGGACGGCGAGCGAGACGAGTACGCCAACCAGGATTGGCAGCCCAGCAGCCGGATGAGCAATCACGCGCGCCGGTGGTTTCAGTTGGCGGAGGGAGTCGAGCCGCACGACAGACAACTTGGTGACGGTCCAGCCGATGACCACTCCCAACACCGCGCCAACCACGAGCGCCGGCCCGAGCTCAGCAATCAGTCCGATCGCTTCGCCGCGAGAAGTCAGGCCCATGCGAGTGGTCAACACATGAGTCGCCTGGCGGGTTTGACGCCGCGCATCGAGGACGAGCAGTTGGGCGAGCAGCACGACGATGCCGACGAGCACACCGAGGATCGAGAGCGTCGCAAATGCCCAGCGCACGGTCACGAAACTGGTGACGTCGAAGACCGCCGACAGATCGCGGGGACTGCGCACGAGGACGCCGGCGTCCGACAACTGTGTCTCCGCGTCGATCGGTGGATCGCGCAGCCAGATCTCCGATGACGACGAGAAGCCGTTTGCCTTGAGCAGGTCCTTGTCGACGATCACCATGATTGCGCCGTTGTGAAGGCCAGGAAACCAGCGCGCCGTGGCGACCGGGTCCACGGTCATCGGCTTCAGGACCAGGCTCTTGAGCACGGTGTCGGGCAACGGGCCGCCGACGACGATTGCCGGAACCGCTGCCGGAGTCGCGGGCACATCGTCCACCCCGACCGCGTCGACGAGATCGGTCAGCGACCGATCGGACGCGTCCTCACGCCAGTGCACGGCCCGGACGAACGTGGTGTGGTCGATGCCGAGCAGGTCGACCGACTGCGAACCACTCCTGCCTTGGCTCCGAGTGACAATGGTTCCGGTCTTGTCGAATGGCTCCGGAAGTGTCGTGATATCGCGCGTCGTCATCTCCAAATCACTGCCTAGGAAAACGGCGGCCTTCTCCGTGAGTTGCGAAGACGCGCTGTCGGTCAGTAGTTGCGAGAGGGTGAACGAACCGGCCGCCAACGCGGTCGCCAACAGCACGGCGGCAGTGATGCCAGGCTCCGCGAGCGATCGACGCAAGCCGGTCATCACCGTCGGTGGCATGTGCTTGCCGGCGAAGCGCCACCGTCGCAGCAGCGCGATGGTCGGGCGCGCCAGAACCGCAAGCGGCGCGACGATGGCCATCAGCGGAAAGGACTGCGCCCAGAAGTCACTATGGGCCACCTTGGCACCGACCTGCTGGATGCCGCCGATGCGGTCGAGGCGGGCGTACGTGATGGCTGCCGCAGCGACGGGCACCACCTCCCACGGAACGAGCCGTGCCCACGAACGGCGCCGTAGACGGCTGTCGACGAACGTCCTTGCTCGGCCGGCAGCCACGATGGCGATCACCACGAACGCGACCACCGCGCCGACCAGCGTGTACTCGATGGCTGATCGCACCGCCGCGGTTTCGAGCTCCGATGCTGGTCCGAAGAATCGAACGGCAGCCAACGCCAGCAGACCTCCGACGACGATGCCTGCGGCAACTGCGCTGGAGGTGCCGCGGGCCACCCGCAAGCCGAGTGACCACGGTGATTGGCCCTTCAACAGTCGCAGGCGCAATTCGCGCTGTCGCTCGCGCGTCACCAAC
>JAENVT010000517.1 GCA_016650435.1 Ilumatobacteraceae bacterium | reverse complement strand
GCCCACGCGCCGTTGTCGACAATGATCCGTTTGGCGGCGGGTGGGTACTGCGGCACCACCTTCTCGATCAGGTCGGGACGGTCGGGGTACTGCGCAGCCATCGCTTCGGTCAGCATCTGGCGGAGGAGATCGTTGGATGCGCTCACCGATCGGGATTGGTCGGGCCATTCAGGGTCGACTTCGGCCATCGGCCGGAGCAACTCAGCGCTCTTCCAGAACAGCCAGAAGCGGTACCACTGGCGGTAGTAGGGCACGTGGCGGAACAGCCACTGGAGGCCGTCGGGGACCGCCTCGTGATAGTGCGGCACGGGGAACTGCCAGTTCGGTGTGCGCTGGAACACCTCGACATGACCTGCTTGCTCTGCGATGATCGGCGTGAACTGCGCCGCGCTGCAGCCGGTTCCGATCACAGCGATCCGCTTGCCTTCGAGGTCGAAGTCGTGATTCCAGCGCGCCGAGTGGAACGCGGGGCCGGCGAAGCTCTCGCGTCCTTCGATGTTCGGGAGTTGTGGTCGGTTGAGCTGTCCGACAGCGCTGATCACTGCATTGGCCTCGATGTTCGCCTCGTTCCCCTGTTGGTCGACGGTGCTGACCAACCATTTCAACGTTGTGTCGTCGAACGCCATCGACGTCACTTCGGTGCCGAAGCGGATGTTTGGCCGGATGCCGAATTCGTCGACGCAGTTCCGGAAGTACGCGTACAGCTCCGAGCGCGGGCTGTAGTGCAGTGGCCAGTCGTCGCGCTGCGCGAACGAGTAGCTGTAGTAGTGGTTCGGAACGTCGACGCGACATCCGGGATAGCTGTTCTCCAGCCATGTTCCGCCGACATCGTCATTCTTCTCCAGCACGACGTACGGGACGTCCGCCTCCGACAGACGGTAGGCGGCGATGATGCCCGACATCCCGGCCCCGATGATCGCTACTTTGAACGGCGCGTCCGGGTTGACATCGTCCTTGTGCCAACGCGGCGCCCGCAGATCGGCAGTCAGGGCCAGTTCCTCGCGCATCATCGGCAGGTAGTCGTCGATCGGCATACCGCCAGCTATGAACTCGAGGATCCGCTCGAGGTCGGCTCCGGTCGGCGTCGGAGCGGAGACGCTGCCGCCGTCGCGGAACCGGATGAGCGCATCGAGCGCCAGCGTTCTGATCGCGGCTATCTGCTCGTGTGTGAGTCCGCCTTGATCTTCGACCATGAGAAGCGGATCGATGCGCAAATCGGGACGCAACAACGTGAGATCGCCGGTGACATGTGCGAGCGCCGGCAGAAGAGATGGTACGTCGGAAACCTCGAGCGCCAGTCGGATCTCCTCATCGGAAGCAACGATCGCTTGGATCGGTCGGTTCAGCGGCATGGTGGATGATGCTCCTCAGTGGGGTTCGCCGTTCAACGAGTTGGTCAGATAGCTGTTCTCGATCTCCGACAGGCGGCCACGGAGCTCCGTCGTGGTGCCGGACAGGTCGATGCGTCCCCGGCGCATGACGTACGCCCGATCGGCGTAACGGAGTGCCTGGCGGACGTGCTGTTCGACGAGAAGCACTGCGGCCCCGAAGATGTCCGCGGCGTCTCGCACGGCTTCGAGGAGCCGGGTGACCACCATCGGGGCGAGGCCAAGGGACAGCTCGTCGGCGAGCAGCACGCGAGGACGACGGCACAGGCCACGCGCCAGGGAGAGCATCTGTTGCTCGCCTCCCGAGAGCAGTCCACCGCGCACGTCGAGCCGCCGTTCGAGCTCGGGGAACAGGGCGAGCGCATCAGCGAGATCGACGCCTGCGACCTTGAGGTTGTCGCGTGCGCTGAGACCCATGAACACCGACTTCTCCTCGGTGACGAACACGAGTCCGCGCTGCGCCCTCTTGTGAAGAGGCGCTGACGTCACCTGGCCATCGATCGCGACCGATCCTGCGAGCAACGGCAGCTCACCGGCGAGCGCGAGCAACGTCGTTGTCTTCCCCGCGCCGTTCGGGCCGAGCAGGGCGACGACCTCGCCCGGTCTGACCTCCAGCTGCAGCTCGTGCACGACTGGCTGCGCGCCGTATCCCGCGCTCATCATTCGAGCCTCGATCGCTGGCTCCACCACGTTCGCGGTCGCGGCGCGAGGGCGCGATCCATTCGATGTCGCTCCGTTCACAGCGTTGCATCCAATCCATCGGCGGCAGCCAGAGCGAGGTTCAGCGGCACCTCGACGGGCGCCTCTTCGCTCTGCCCGAGGTATGCCGCGATCACCTTCGGGTCGCGACGGATGGCGTCGGGTGATCCCGCCGCGATCCGCTGTCCGAAATCGAGCACGACGATGTCGTCGCACACGTTCATGACGAAGTTCACGTCGTGCTCGACGAGGAGGATGCCCATGCCCCAGTCGTCGGCCAGTCGCCGGACAAGGTGCCCCAACTCGGAGGCCTCGGCCTCCCCCAGACCTGCGGCCGGCTCGTCGAGGAGCAGCACACTCGGCTGGGTTGCCACGGCACGTGCGATCGCTAGCAATC
>JAENVT010000516.1 GCA_016650435.1 Ilumatobacteraceae bacterium | reverse complement strand
TCTCGACCAGTGCGGATCCCACACCGCGGTCATCAGCTCGTTCTTGCCAACCGTTTGTCCGGTACACGCGGCCAGTGCGGCAAGTAGATCGAACTCACGGGCAGTCACGCTCACCACTTCGTCATGCAACGTCACACGCCTCGCCCGGTGTTCGATTCGAAGTGCGCCGATCGCGGTGACCGTCGCGGTCCGGTCGAGATGACGGCGAATGCGCGCGGTCAACACGGCCAGCGAGAACGGCTTGGTGACGTAGTCATCGGCCCCGGCCTCGAGCGCGTCGACCACGTCGAGCTCGTCGCATCGACCCGTGACAACGACGATCGGTCGTTCGGGATGGCGGGCGCGCAGCTCCCTGCACAGCTCGACGCCGTCACAATCAGGAAGCCCGAGATCGATCAAGGCGATGTCATGATCGTCGACGCGCAACGCCTCGGCAGCGGAGGCGACAGCGGTGGTCTCGAAGCCGCGCGTCAGGCCACGCTCCAGTGCCTGACGTACTCCGGCATCGTCCTCGACGATCAACACCCTCGGCCTCGCGTTAGACATCGACCACAGCTTGCCGCACTGCGACCGGGTATCAACCGCGGCTGACGCCACGAACGCGCCCCAGAACGGAGCGTGCTCTCTGCTTCAGCTTGGTCACAGCCGAAACGGCGGCTGGTACCGCCGCCACGACGTCGACGTGGGGCGCGGGTAGCGGGCCGTTCTTGCGCAGCACCACGACGAACTCGATCTGCTGGCGGACCGCAGCCTCGATCTCGAACGCGTCGTCGAAGCGTTGGCGCGCCGCAAGGATCAGCTGCAGAAATTCCACCTGGGTCCACACATGCATGTGGATCGAGTGCCCGGCGCGTTCGAGGTTGCGGGCTCGAGCGATCGTCTGCGCCGCCGTCTCGTTGTCCTTGTACTCAACGAGGCGCGCCCAGTCGTCGAAGTGTGCGCTCCGCGATGCCTCGGGACCGTGCTCGTAGTCGGAGATCATGTGCTCGAGAGGCGTCACATCTCGGGGATAGTCGAACGTGAAGCGTTTGTCGGGAACTGCGTAGAACAAGATCCCCCCGGGACGGAGCTTGCCAAGATGATTCTCGATCGTGCCGATGGGATTTTCGCAGTGTTCGAGAAAGTGGTTGGCAACGATGAAATCCTGTGAGCCCGGTCCGACCGTCGACAGCAATTCGCCGTCGTCGAGAACGTCGGCCTCGGTGAGGTTCCACTCGGCCAACTCCGGATACTCGCGGCGCAAGTCGGCAACCTTCATGCGATCGACGTACGACACCGTGACGCCTGACGGCATGGCCAGCGGCTGGTGTAATGGACCAATCTCCAGGCCTTCACCAAACAGATAGTGGGCGGCCAACTCGCGTCGAGCGTCGAGATAGACAGGCGGCGCCTCGGCCGGTCCCTGCGCCATCGGCTCCGACGTCTTGCGGAGCTCGCTCATGGCTGGAGACTACCGGCCGGGCGCCCGCCGGTCAGCTCTTGTTGACCCTGTCGCGAGCCCTGTCGACGAGGCCCTCTGCCTTGTCCTTGCTGTCTTCGATGAATTCCTTTGCCTTGCCAGCTGCCTCGTCGGCCTTGCCTTGCTTCTTCAAGTCCTTGTTGCCGGTCAGATCGCCGGCGGCCTGCTTGATTCGGCCCTTGGCTTGATCGAGATCGTTGTCCATCTTCATCTGCTTTCTCTTCGGTCTTCCGGTCGTCGCTCCAAAGATCGACGACCGGCGAGGGACCACCGGACTACCCGGCGACCCCGACGATCAAACGTGCCACCACGGTGCGGCGACATCAAAATACCCTGTTTGCCATCTCACCTCGATGGGTACCCCCGCTGCATGTTGCTCGCATCTGGTATCTACATCGGCGGGGGCCTCATCGGCCTCATTCTTCTCATCGTCATCATCGTGTTGATCTTGCGGTAACGACATCGCCAACGGCGCGATGTTGAGATCGGTGTGATCTCCGACCACAATGACGCCGATGCCCAGTCGTCGCCGTCCGAAGGCCCCTCCGCCACGTCGACTCACTGACGTCGAGCGGTTCGCTCAGAGTCTTCGTGATTCCGAGGAGGCTGACCGCAAGGCAAAGCAGGCTGCGATTGATCGCAAGGCCGAAGCCGAGCGGCTGAAGACCGAAGCTGCAGAACACGCCGCACGATTGCAGCGGGCCCAAGCCGCGCACCAGCGTGCCGTCGACCTCGTCAAGGAGGCGAAGCGCACCGGTAAGGGGGCTGCAGCAGCCGACATCGCCTGGCGTGAAGCGAAAGCCGAGCTGCTCGAGCTCGAGACCGGCAAGCGACCCGCGTGGGCTGCTCGACCGGTAGAGCCCGCCGAACCTGACGACACCGACCAGACCGGCGACAGCGGTTCCGGCAACGAGATCGATGTCGAGGCGGTCGACGGCTGATCTGCTGCTACAACAACCGGCGATCGGTTGCCCAGGCAGTCAGTTCGTGGCGATTGGAGAGCTGCAGCTTGCGCAGCACCGACGACACGTGGGTCTCGACGGTTTTCACGGAAACGTGGATGCGGGCAGCCACTTCTTTGTAGGTGTAACCACGGGCGATCAAGCGCAGCACCTCTTGCTCGCGCTGCGTCAGTCGATCCATGTCGGGGTCTGACGTCACCGGGACCGAACCGGCGAACGCGTCGAGCACGAATCCGGCAAGCCGCGGCGAGAACACCGCGTCGCCGGCGTGCACCCGACGGATGGCATCGAGCAACTCTTCACGTGTGATGGTCTTGGTGACGTAGCCGCGCGCCCCGGCGCGGATCACGCCGATCACATCGTCGGCTGCGTCGGACACCGACAGGGCGAGACATTTCGTGTCGGGAAGGTCGTCAGCGAGACCTTCGAGGATCGCCCGACCACCGCCATTTGGGAGGTGCACGTCGAGCAGCACGACGTCGGGCTTGGTCACGCGGATCGCGACGATGGCCTCGTCGACGGTGCCCACATCACCGACGATCTCGACGGCATCACCGATCTCAGCCTTGACACCGGACCGGAAGAGGGCGTGGTCATCGACGACGAACACGCGAATGTGATCCGTCATCGCGGCACCACCAACTCCCACTCGGTTCCGG
>JAENVT010000515.1 GCA_016650435.1 Ilumatobacteraceae bacterium | reverse complement strand
TTTTAGGTCGCTTGGCAGGCTGTGGTTGTGTGGCTGTGCCCCATGGTCTGCCCATGGTTTGCCCATGGTCGCCGTACCGTTCGGTGATGACTGGATCATTGCGACAACGCGGCCCTGACACGTGGGAACTGCGTGTCTATCTCGGTGTAGATCGTGATAGTGGTCGTGAACGGTGGGCGACCAAGACTGTCCACGGCTCGCGACGCCATGCCAATGCCCGACTCGGCGAGTTCGTCGAGGACGCCGGATACGCCCGGCTACGGGCAGGCACCGTGTCTGATCTGCTTGATCGGTGGATGGGACACGCGTCACCGGCGTGGTCGTCGACCACCTTGGCGCAGACCCGCAGCATCGTCCAGCACCATCTCAAACCGATTCTCGGCGAGATCAGGGTCAACAAGCTGACCACGATCGACATCGACGACATGTACCGCTCGTTGTCGCGCTGCGGCGGGCGCGACGGCCGGCCGCTGACGGCGGGCACGGTGCACCGCGTCCACGTCGTGTTGCATCGAGCGTTGACCCAGGCCGTCCGGTGGGAATGGATCTGGCTCAACCCGGCAGCCAACTCGAGTCCACCTCGGGTCACACCTGGCGAGATTCGTCCTCCGACACCCGATCAGATTCAACGCCTCGTGGCGTCGGTCGAAGAGACCGACCTCGACTTCGCCACCTATCTGTGGTTGGCCGCCTCGACCGGCGCGCGACGAAGCCAGATGCTCGGTCTGAGATGGGCAGACATCGACTTCAACCACTCCGCGATCGGGTTCAGCCGCGCCTACGTCGACGGGCCCTCCGGGCCAGTGCTGCGCGCCACCAAGACTCACCGCACCTACCGCGTTGCCCTCGACGGCGCCAGCATGCAACGACTCGTCGATCACTTCCAGCGAGCGACCCAACGAGCCACCGATCACGAACATCGACTGACCGAGAAGGCGTTCGTGTTCAGCTCCGAACCGGACGGCTCGTCGCCGTGGCTACCGAACCGCGTCACCAAGACGTTCATCGATCACCGCCGCCGCGCCGGCGTCGGCCAATTCCGGTTGCACGACCTCCGGCATTTCATGGCCACCGAGATGCTCGCCCACGGCGTCGCCATCGTCACCGTCTCTCAACGACTCGGCCACGCCAGAGCGTCCACCACCCTCAACGTCTACGGACACTGCGTACCCGGCGCAGATCGCGATGCCGCCGACTACATCGCCGAACTCCTCAACAGCAGATGACAACGCCACTGGACATAAGGCCCCGTGCGTGCGGGTGGACTGTGCCCCTCGAATGCCGTCTCACTGCGTGCCGATATCGGGTGTCCCGGAACGGCACTTATGCCGTGGTCGATAGGCCTGTCGGAGGCGAGCGGTCTGGGATACCCGGGGGAGCGCCGAACGCCGGTTCGGTGAGCGGATATACGGGTGACCGTGAGCGTTCTCGTCGCCGTCGAGTGAGTGTTATGCGCCGCCGATTTCATTGACTGCTCGTTGCAACATGGCCTCGATGTCGTGCTGTCGGCCGTGAGCTGGCGGATGGCGGCGATCCGAGTCGAGCATCCCGATGATCGTGGCGACGTCAGCCCAACGGTTGAACATCCGCCCGTTGTGTTGCTCCCACTCGCGGGTGAACACCTCGGCGGTAGCTGTGCGACGCCAGGCTGCGAATGCGTTTCCTGTTTCACAGTCCTCACCTTGCGACCATCATGCACCATCGGTCCGGACACAGACCGATCGCAGCTATGGCGCGGGGCAGTCACGTGCGGGGGAGAACGCGCCCGCCTATTCTCCGCGCACTCCGTCGATCAATTCACGAAGGATGTCGATGTGTCCCAAGTGCCTCGCTGACTCCTGAAGAACATCGACGACCAGACGGATCGCCCGCACCGGTTCCCCGTCTGCGACGATCATCGAATCGAGGTCGAGGCTCGCCAACGTCGTACGGCTCTGGCTCCACTCGGACTCGAACGCAGCAACCACGTTGCCGATGGTCTCAGTATGGCCCGTCCCTGTTCATCGTCCCGGACGGAACCATTGCGCAAGCCGCTGTCGAGATGGAACGATCGGTGTCGGCGCGGTCGGCCGGTTCGTCGGCATCGCCGCCGTCGATGACCTGCTCGTGCGCCTCGCCGCAGACCGCCTCTACGTGCCGCCCCAACACGGCTGCACTGCTGTTCAGCCACCATGACCTCGCCCGCGTCAGCGACAACTCAACCGGCGACCCCGCAAAGTGCTCGACAAGGCGACCCGTCACGACCTCTTCACTACACGCCAACGAACCCCGGGTAGCTACGAGGAGGTTGCTTGAACGTCGCGCCGAGCGACGCCGCATCCGGACTGCACGGCTAGGCTCGCCCGATGCTACGTGGGGATCAGATTGTGCTTCGGGCTCGCGCCGAGTCCGATGTCGCCGTTCTCCATAGCGAACTGTACGACGACGTGGCGACCAGGTCGCGGGCAGACAGTCGTCCGTGGAAACCGATGTCTGCCGGGTCAGTGGCCTCACCGTATGCAGTTACCGAACCGAACAACGAGACAGCGTGTTTCTCAGTCGCCGAAATCGCTACTGACGAACTCGTAGGCGAAGCATTGCTCTGGGGTATTGACACGCATTCGCGTGCGGCAAACGTGGGGATCTCATTGCGGCCCTCGTTCCGCGGTCGAGGATTCGGCACCGAAGTAGTACGCGTTCTGTGCCGATACGGGTTCACAACCCGCGGATTGCATCGGCTCCAACTCGACACACTCGCTGACAACGCGGCAATGCGCGCTGTCGCCGTGCGGGTCGGGTTTCGTGCCGAGGGCGTGCTGCGCGAGGCCGCTTGGGTGGACGGAAGATTCGTCGACTCGATGGTGTTCGGCCTTCTCGTAACCGAATCGAATCCGCATGTGGCCAACCCGTCGGAGGATCAACGACGCGGCGACGCGCCGGTCGCGCGCACGTCGCTCTGATGTTCTGGGGGCCGCCGGAG
>JAENVT010000514.1 GCA_016650435.1 Ilumatobacteraceae bacterium | reverse complement strand
TGACCGTCACCCATCGATGACTCCACCCTTGAGGATCTTCTGCACGACCGCTGTGACGGCAGGATCACCGAGGAAGAGCCGGAAGGGAACGATCACACCATCGGGATACACCTGTCGGGCTCGCTCGGCGAGCCCGACATGGCATACGACGACATCGGCGTCGGATGGGATCTGGGCGACCGGCGTGTGCACGACGCTGACCTCGGTGCCTTTGAGTTGCTTCTTGAGGGTGCCGGCCAGCATCACGCTGGAACCCATGCCGGCGTCACACGCAACGACCAACTTGCGCACAGCGGAACCATCGACGCTGGGCATGATCAGATCCCTTCAACTGCAGGGGTCGCGCCGACCGGGGTCAGCTTCGAGGCCTGCTTGTTGGCCGCCGATTGCTCGCGAGCCGCGTCGAGATCCAGGAGGTCGTCGGAGTTGTGTCCGAACCCCAGCAGTGCGGAAGCGACGGCCAAGCTAACACCGGCCGAAACCACGATCCCGAGGAGCACACCGAAGTAGCTACCCCTTGGTGTTTCGGCGAGATAGGCGAAGATCGAACCGGGCGACGGTGTCGCAACCAGACCCACCTTGGTCACGCTGAAGATCGCTACACCCGACATGCCACCGGCGATGGCCGCCAGGATCAGGCGCGGCTTCATCAGCACGTACGGGAAGTAGATCTCGTGGATGCCACCGAGGAAGTGGATGATGATCGCGGCAGGGGCCGATGGGCGCAGCGACTTCGGTCCGAAGAACCAGTAGGCCAGCAAGATGCCGAGGCCGGGTCCGGGGTTGGTCTCGATCATGAACATGATCGACTTGCCCTTGTGGAGCGCTTCATCGACACCGAGCGGGCTGAGCACGCCATGATTGATGGCGTTGTTCAAGAACAGCACCTTGGCCGGCTCGACGATGATCGACGCCAACGGGATCACGTGGTTGGAGACGAGCTTCTCCACGCCCGTGCCTAACCAGCCGGTGACGTGGCGGACGGCGGGTCCGATGACCCAGACCCCAAGAACAGCCATCGCACCGCTGATGATGCCCAATGAGAAGTTGTCGACCAACATCTCGAACCCGGCTTTGATCTTGTCTCGGAACTGCTTGTCGAACAGCTTGACGAGGAAGGCGGTGAGCGGGCCGACGATCATGGCGCCGAGGAACATTGGGATGTCGGTCCCGACGACCACACCCATCGTGCCGATCGCGCCGGCCACAGCACCGCGTTGCCCGTGGACCATCCGACCACCCGTGTAGCCGATCAGGATCGGTAGCAGGTACAAGATGATGGGGCCAACCAGTGCAGCGAACTTTGCGCTGGGAATCCATCCGGTCGGGATGAACAGAGCGGTGATGAGCCCCCAGGCGATGAACGCACCGATGTTCGGCATGATCATCCCTGCGAGGTACCCGCCGAGACGCTGAATGGTTGCTTTGGCGCCCGTCCCCTCGATCGCCGGTGAATATGGCATTGCTTCCATGTTCAACTCCCCTTCTGTTGAATTGGTCGTCGACGCCGTAGGAGGCGATAACGAATTGCTGTTGATTTCCTCACGTCAAAATCGACAGTGGCCTGCGATCGAAATCGGTGATGAGGTCTGGGTGCCGGAGCGCGATTTGCGCGCTCGTGGGCACGCCGCTTCCAGGTAGCGCCACCGAAGCGGCTGCCCACTGGACTGCGGAGAGAAGGGCTTGCTGGCCGGATGCCCCGGCTGCAAGGAATCCTGCGAGCAGGCAGTCGCCTGCTCCTACCGTGCTGCGACGATCGGGAACTGCGCACACCGCGGCACACAGGCCCCCGTCGGCGAGCATCGCGCCGTCACCACCAAGGCTTGCGAGAACCGCGCCGGCGCCCCTCGAGCGCAGCGACTCAGCGGCCGCGGCAGCATCTGCGAACGAGTTGATCGGCCCGTCGAATGCCTCGGCGAGCTCGTCGCGATTTGGTTTGATAAGCGTTGGACCAGCTGCTAATGACTCGGCCAGCGCAGGGCCGGAGGTGTCGACCGCAACCTTCACGCCGCCGTGCGTCAGGCGGCGCACGAATCGCGCGTATGTGTCATCAGCGGCGCCTGCCGGAAGCCTGCCGCTCAACACCACCCAGTCGTCAGCCCGGGCGAGCTGGCACACGGTTTCTTCGACGTGGTCGATTTCCTCGCGGGACAGCGGCGAGCCCACCTCGTTGATCTTGGTCGTGGTGCCGTCCGGTTCCGACAGCGTCACATTCGAACGAGTCCCCTCTTTCACCGGCACGACGGTCATCTCAACTTCTTGGGCCTTCAGCAGCGCGGCAAGTTCGTCTCCGACAGCGCCGCCGAGTGGGATCACGGCAACGGACGGCACACCGTTGGCGAGCAGAGCGCGTGACACGTTGACGCCCTTGCCTCCAGCCTCGACGCTGCTGGAGGTGGCCCTGATCACCTCGCCGCGACCAAGCGCGGGTATCTCGATCGTGCGATCCAAGCTCGGGCTGAGCGTGACGGTGATGATCATGCCGACACCGTCATGCCGACACCGTCATGCCAACACCAGGCGTGGTCCGGCTTCCGACAGTTCCTCGACAAGCTCGCGATCGACGTTGGAGTCGGTGATGAGTACGTCGACACCCGCGACCGCACCGAACGAGGCGAAGTAATCGGTGCCGATCTTGCTGTGGTCGGCCAACAACACCACTCGTCTTGCGGCGGTCATCATCGACCGCTTCACCTGCGCTTCGGCAGGATCGTGCGTCGTCAGACCGCGCTCGATGCTGACGCCATTGGTCGCCATGAACGCGACGTCGACTCGCACGTTTTCGAGCAAGCGCGAGGCCCACTCGTCGACCACAGCCAACGTGCGTTGACGAAGCCGTCCACCAAGCATCAAGACCGTCAAGTTGGACCGATCGGACAGTGTCATCGCGATCTCGGGTGAGTTGACCACAACCAGGAGCTCGCGATCGCCAGGAATGATCGCGGCGAACTCGCGGGTGGTGGTGCCGGCGTCGAGGAGGATTGCGCCAGCTTCGGGAAGCTCGGCGAGCGCGGCTTTGGCGATGCGTTGCTTCTCCGAC
>JAENVT010000513.1 GCA_016650435.1 Ilumatobacteraceae bacterium | reverse complement strand
TCGGAATGGCCGGCGCGCTCGACGCTGTCGCCCGCGCCGCAGGTTCATTGCTCGCCGGCGTACTCGTCTCCCGCGTCCACCTGGTCGTACTGCTCGACGTGCAGTCCGCGATTTACATCGTGTGCGGTGTGCTGGCATACGTGTTCATCCGTGACCATCGAATCGCGGATCGCAGTCCGCAAGGCTTGGAGAGCTAGAGCAGAGCACGCTCCCGGTCGCCCGCCTGTCGCTGCCGCTCGGCCCGCCGTGGCCGATGGTGCTGCCCGAGATCGATCGTTGGCTGCGATAGCCGGTACGGTTTCGCGGATGAACGAGCCGTTCGCCAATGTGATCGACAGTGAAGCGGAGTTGCGCGACGTCTACCGGATGCCGGCAGAAAGCACGAAGATGAAGGTGCTCGGCAGCCTCGACCAGCACGCCCGCACATTCATCGACAACTCGCCATTCATCCTCGTGGGCACGACGTCGCCCGATGGCACGGCCGATGTGTCGCCGAAGGGTGGTCCGCCCGGCTTCGTGGTCGTGCTCGACGATCAGCACATTGCGATCCCCGACCTGTCGGGCAACAACCTGCTCGATTCCCTTACCAACATCGTCAACGGATCCGGAATCGGTCTGCTGTTCATGGTGCCCGGCGTCGACGAGACGTTGCGAGTGAACGGGTACGCCTGCATCACCACGGATTCCGCGGTGCTCGAC
This sequence comes from Ilumatobacteraceae bacterium, assembly GCA_016650435.1. The sequence continues at coordinate 11,676 of JAENVT010000513.1, read as the reverse complement.
GCCTGCGCTGTGAAAGACAAGCGGCCGAAAGCGGCAGTCGGCGTGACCGTCGTGCAGCAATACATGCATTGCGCGAAGGCCTTCCGCCGCAGCGAGTTGTGGAGCGCTGAGTCATGGCCCGACCGTTCGGCAGTGCCGTCGCTCGGTTGCATCCTTCGCGACCAGATCGCCTTGCCCGACGACGTCACCGCTGAGTCGATCGATGCGAATCTCGAGGTCAACTACGCCAAGACGCTCTGGGAGCCAGGCGGCAAATCGTGAAGTAGCGCCCTTGTTGGGCGCGATTTCGGCTATCCCAGGCATATTTTCGCGCCCGGTTCGTCAGGGCGTGCTTGCCTGAGGCGCGCCTTCGTCGGGCGCCGGTGTCTGGGGCGCTTGCGCCTGCACAGGCGTGGAGCCAACATTGGCGGCGCCTTCGCCGGTGCTGCTTGCGCTCGAGGAGTTGAACGACAGACTCGTGCAAGCCTTGACGGCGTCGGTCGGGGGGTCCGACGCCACCCCGTCGACCTGTCCACCCGACACTGTCAAGGCAGGTAGGCATTCGGGAGGCACTGAGTCGGCTGACTGACCGACGACCATCGTTTCCAAGAAACTGCGACTGAGGCCGCCGTAGAAGAATGGCGCCAACGGTGAGTCGAACAATGTGGCATCGTCGCCCAGACTGTGCAGGCTGCTCGACACGCTCGCCAGGACCGTGCCCAACGGGGAGACATACCACTTGCCTGCGGATTGCACGACGGAGATGGGCGGAAGCTCGAGCAGTCCGCCGGGGACAACGAGACCGATGAGGCCCAGCGGTTGATCGCCAGCTCCGCAGACCTGATAGCCACCGTCGATCTTCGTCGCAGATGGCGACCGTGCGAAGCCTCCGAACAAGGCATCGGATGCGCCCGTGCCCTTGAAGGTCGTGCAGTCGCCATCACGCTCAACCGAGAACGGTTGTGGTGAAGCGGTCTCGTCCGACGGGAACACGAGCGGCGTGATCGCGCCATCAGTATCGGCGGTCGTGAAGTTGTAGTCGCCGCCTTCGACCGCAGGGAAGGTGTCGGTGAAATGCAGACCGTCGATCGTGGCCGGAACCTGGCCCGGCGGCACCAGCGTGAAGCCCGAGCCGTCGAAAGCGCTCACGACCGTGGGCAACGCCGAGTCGGCAATCGATGCATAGTGCTGTGGAACCGTGCCCTCGATCTTGAACGTCAGCGGCTTCAGCGTCACGTGATCGCCCGTGCCGGTGGTCTCGTACGTCAACCCCGAGATCCCGACGGACCAGCCATTGAGCCGACCTCGCTCGATTGCTGCTTGGGCGTCGGCGAGCCACGCCGGCGCCAGCCAGGCCGTCGCATCTTCACCCGGCGCGAACGTGTCCATCGCGCCAGCAAGATCGAGGGATGCCAGGCGATCGTAGAAGCCCGTCACGGCCTCGTCGGGCGAATCGAAGCCGACCGGTGTGCGTGACATGGCGCCGGGTACTTCCCAACCTGCGGCTTGCCGCACGTATTCGGCAACGGTGTACTCCAAGCTGACGTACCACCGGCCACCGCGTTCGACAGTCATGACCAAGGCGATCGGATCACCATTGCCGAACGTGCTCGAGGCCGTGCCAACATGCCCCTGGTCGCCGAGCACAGCCCGCACCTTGTCGCCGAACGGGAAGGCCAGAGGATCGAACGTCGCATTGACGGTGCCACTCGTGGCCGTGACCCTGGCCAATCCACCCTCCAGAAACTCGGTGTTGAGCGTCAGGTCGTCGACCGAGACATCGACGCCTTGCACACCACTGGCGTCGAAGCCGTCGGCGAGCAAACCAACTCGCTTGGTGTCGGCGGTGATCGAGTCAACGGCGGAGCGCAGTTCGCCAACCTCGTCGGGCAGGGTCACGTCGATCACGCCCAACAGGTCTTCGTGCTCGATCGCCGATACGAACGTCGACACCGCTTCTTCCGGAGTCGCAGCACCGCCGTCGCTGCTGGCACCGAGGAACGAATACGTCGTGAAACCCCCGGCACCGATCAATGCCGTGACCGCGGCGATGACACCGGCCCGACGACCGCGGCGCGACCCACGATTCATTGCGACGACCTGCACCTCGTCCGGCAGGCGCGCTGCGGTAGGAGCATGGTCGGCAAGTCGAGCGAGCCGCTCGCGCAGCAGGATCTCGGTCTGCGCGAATTCCAGATCGGACATGTTTGTCATCGGATCACCTCTCGAAGTTCGGCAAGGCCCCGGCGCACAAGAGTGCGCACAGTCGCCCTACGGCATTTCAGAATTGCAGCGATCTCTTCCTCGGGAAGGTCGCAGAGATAGCGCAACACGATCGCCGAGCGCTGCCGGATTGGGAGAGCGATCAAGGCATCGCGTAGCTCGACGAGCCCGACGTCCATCATCGCGTTGTCGCGGGGGTCGGTTCGTGGTGCCGCAGCATCGCGTCGGTGCAGCGATCGGCAGCGGTTGACGACGGCGACCCGCAGATACGCGGCAGGCTCGGCCAGCGTGTCGATTCGTGGTCCGATCTTGGCGAAGACGTCGTGCACGACATCCTCCGCAGCGGGGGTTGATCCCGTCAGCACGAATGCCACGCGCAGGAGATCGCGGTACACCCTGGCGTACACAACCTCCGAGCCGACCCAGGCCTCCGATTCCACTATGGGAATCCGAGACCACTCAGGAACGGCGTCGCTCATAGCGAGATTCATATCTGGTATCACGCACCAACCTGGCGATCCGTTTCAAAAATCATCGAAATGCTTCGCCGACCGCTAGAGGAAGACGACCACGACACCGCCGGCGATCACGGCGGTCAGGCTTATCGGTCAGGCGTCGACAGCAGGCCAAAAAGTCTGCCCGTCGATGATCGTCGCCGCAATCGCCGGGACACCCGGTCGATAGACGAACTCGATCGGATTGACAGTGTCGAGGATGATGAGGTCGGCCCGCGCTCCGGTAGCGACGATGCCGATGTCGACGCGCCGCAACGCTGTCGCACCCCCGGCCGTCGCCGCCCATATCGCTTCATCGATGGTCATGTTCATGTCGCGAACCGCCAGTGCGATGCAGAACGGCATCGACGTCGTGTAACTCGAACCCGGGTTGCAATTCGAGGCCAGCGCGACTGTTCCCCCAGCATCGAGCAACCGGCGGGCGTCGGGGTACGGCTGGCGAGTCGAGAAGTCGGTGGCCGGCAAGAAGGTAGCGACGGTGTCGCTCGCCGCGAGCGCGGCGACGTCGTCGTCCGAGAGATAGGTGCAGTGGTCGGCCGAAGCGCACGCGAGTTCGACTGCCAGTTGCACGCCTGGGCCATTGCCGAGCTGGTTGGCGTGCAGCCGCAAGCCGAGCCCCGCCTCGCGGCCGGCCTGCAACACGGCGCGGCACTGATCGGCATCGAACGCTCCCCGCTCGCAGAACGCATCGACCCAACGCGAGAGCGGCGCACATTCTGTCAACATCTCACCACACACCAGAGACACATAGTCGTCGACACGCCCATCGAACTCGGGCGGCACGACGTGGGCGCCGAGGAACGTGGTCTCGTCCGTGAGCTGATGGGCGACGCGCAGGACGCGAGCCTCGTGGCCTGCAGTGAGCCCATAGCCCGACTTGATCTCGATCGTCGTCGTGCCCGATCGGCTCGCTTCGGCGACCAGCGACGTGGCGTGGGTCAGCAGTTCGTCGTCGGTGGCCGCGCGGGTGGCTGCGACGGTCGTGCGGATCCCGCCGGCCTCGTATGCACGGCCGGCCATGCGCGCCGCGAACTCGTCGGAACGATCACCGGCGAACACCAGGTGGCTGTGGCTGTCGACAAAACCGGGCATCACACAACGTCCGGCAGCATCGATTCGCCGATCGGCAATCGGCGCCTGACCAGTGCCAACGGCCTCGATCAGTCCATCGATCAGCACGACCCATGCGTCACGCAGCTGGCCGGTGGCACCGACCTCGAACTGGGCGTCGTTTGTGATCAGCAGTCCAATGTTGTCGATGACCATCGACGGGCGGCTCATGACCACACCTGTGTGATCGAGCGACTTAGATCGGCCGCAACGTCGATCGTCTGATGAGTGCCACCTGCGACGACGACGCGTCCGCTCACGACGACGTGGTGCACGTCTGCTGCCGTAGCCGCGAAGACGATCGCTGCTGCGGCGTGGTCCGGATCGGTCCCGGCAAGGCGCGGCGAGCTCAACGAGACCGAGGTGAAGTCGGCGAGCGCGCCAATCGCGATGCGCCCGCCCTCGTGCCAACCAAGACTGCGATAGCCTGAATCGGTCGCCGCGTTCAGCAGCTCACCGGCCTGGTGGGTGCCGCGCCGCAACGACGCGAGACGCTCGTCGAGCTCGACGCCTCTGGTCTCCTCGAACGGATCGATCACCGCATGCGAGTCCGAGCCAATGGTCATCGGAATTCCCGCGGCGCGAAACGCTGCGGTCGGGCCAACCCCGTCGGCAAGATCGCGTTCGGTCGTCGCGCAGATGCAACACGTCGAATGGCTCGACTGCAGCAGCGCAACGTCGTTGTCGCCAAGGTGCGTGGCATGAACCGCAGTGAATCGGTCGCCGAGAACATCCTGACGATCCAACAGCTCGACGGGAGTGCAGCCATGCACCGCGATCGTTTGCTCGTTCTCCGCGGGCTGCTCGCTGACGTGGGCGTGTAGCGGCGCGTCATGCGCAGCGGCCCACTTGGCAACGACCGACATCGAGTCTGGGTCGACACTGCGAACGGAGTGGATAGCGGCACCAATCGTCGCAGTGGCAGAGCCGACTAGATCGTCGATTCGCCGCGCCCAGGCCTCTGCGTCGCCATCGTCGAAGCGCTGCTGGGTCGAGTTGAGTTGAGCATCGGCAGTCATCCCCGCCTGCAGATAGCAGGTGTCGAGCAGGGTGATGCGGATCCCGGCTGCCGCTGCCGCTTCGACCAACATTTTTCCCATTTCGTTCGGCTCGGCGTATCGCGCCCCGGTCCGATCATGGTGCAAATAGTGGAACTCGCCGACACAGGTGAAACCAGCGAGCACCATTTCAGCGAACGTAGCCGTGGCGAGGGCGCGATATGAGTCGGGGTCGAGGCGATCGGCGAGTTCGTACATTCGATCGCGCCACGTCCAGAACGAGCCGGATTCTCCGTGCGTGCGGCCGCGCAGCGCACGATGGAATGCATGGCTGTGAGCGTTGGCCATCCCAGGCAACGTCACGCCACCAAGCTGTCGCGCCGTGGACGAGGGCGCCACGCCGACTGAGACGTCCGTGATGAGGTCAGCTTCCACGGTGATGGCAACACCACGCTCGACCCGTCCGCCGAGATCCCCCAGCCAGGCCAATTCGCACCAGTACGTCGTCACGGTGCGGACGTCACGATCCAACGCGGGCGACGAACTCGGTGATCCGTTCGACAAACGCCGCCCGATGGAACCGTTCGAACTGCTCCCATGTCGTGAAGGTTCGCGGATCTACGACCCGGTCGAGGAACAGCATCCCATCGAGATGATCGCACTCGTGCTGGAACGTGCCGGCGGTCAGCCCGCGCCGGATCTCATCGTGAGCAACGCCGTCGCGATCGAGGTATTGAACGCGCACGTTCACGTGCCGCATCACCGCGCCGCGCAGATTCGGCACCGACAAGCAGCCCTCGTTGATCTCGACCAGCTCGTCGTCGAGCGGTTCGATGATGGGATTGACCACCACGGTCAACGGGATGCGTGGTTTATAGGGATACCGCGGGTTGTCACCGACTTCGATCGTGGCAATCCGAATCGGCACGCCGACTTGATTCGCGGCGATACCCGCACCATTGGCGTGGCGCATCGTGTCGATGAGATCGTCGATGAACTGCTGCGTCTCCGGCAACACCAAATCCGCCGGCGACACCTCCTGCGCACGCTGCCGCAACACCGGATGCCCCACCGTGAGGATCTCGAGAACGCTCATCGTCACCCGCCTGCCGAGTCTGGGCCGGATTCGTTCATGGGGATGCGGACACCGCGTTCGGCGGCGACGTCGATCGCCCGTTGGTAGCCGGCGTCGGCGTGGCGGATAACGCCCATGCCAGGGTCGGTGACCAACACCCTCGACAACTTCTGGGCCGCCAACTCGGTGCCGTCGGCGACCACCACCATGCCGGCGTGGATCGACCTTCCGATGCCGACACCGCCTCCGTGATGGATGCTGACCCACGTTGCCCCGCTCGACGTGTTGACCAGAGCGTTGAGCAGCGGCCAGTCGGCAATCGCATCGCTGCCGTCGGCCATCGATTCAGTCTCGCGATACGGCGAGGCGACGGAACCGGAGTCGAGATGGTCGCGGCCGATCACGATCGGTGCCGAAACCTCGCCGGTGCGAACCATCTCATTGAATCGCAGCCCGAGACGATGGCGCTCGCCGTAGCCGAGCCAGCAGATCCGGGCCGGTAGTCCCTGGAATGCCACCTTCTCGCTCGCCAGCTTCATCCAGCGATGCAGATCGACATCGTCGGGAAACTCCTCGAGTACTGCCCGATCGGTGGCAGCGATGTCGGCAGGATCGCCCGACAACGCAACCCATCTGAACGGGCCCTTTCCTTCGCAGAACAGCGGACGGATGTACGCCGGCAGGAACCCTGGGTAGTCGAATGCCCGGTCGAAGCCACCCAGCTTTGCCTCGGTGCGCAGGCTGTTGCCGTAGTCGAAGACCTCGCTGCCCTTGTCGAGGAACCCGACCATCGCCCGGCAGTGGGACGCCATGCTGTCGCGTGAACGGCGGATGAGCTCCTGGGGATCGCTCCGCGCCAACTGGGCGGTGGCCTCCGGCGTCAAGTCAGCCGGCACATAGCTGAGCGGATCGTGCGCGCTCGTCTGATCGGTGACGATGTCGGCAGGGAAATCCATCTCCAGCAACTTCGGCACGAGGATCGCGGCATTGCCCACAAGACCGACCGACAACGGTTGCTTCTCGTCGCGGGCTCGCACGCATCGATTGATCGCATCCTCCAAAGAATCGGCCACCTCATCGAGATAGCGAGTCTCCACGCGCCGCCCAACTCGCGATGCATCGACGTCGATGCACAACGCCACGCCACCGTTCATCGTCACCGCCAAAGGTTGTGCTCCACCCATGCCACCAAGACCCGCTGTGAGGGTGATCGTGCCGGCAAGCGAGCCGCCGAATTTTCTGCGTCCGATCTCGGCGAAACATTCGTACGTGCCTTGCAGGATTCCTTGAGTGCCGATGTAGATCCACGATCCCGCGGTCATCTGCCCGTACATCGTCAGGCCCATCGCCTCGAGCCGTCGGAACTCCTCCCAGTTGCCCCACTCCGGCACCAGATTCGAGTTGGCGAGCAAGACCCGCGGCGCCCACTCGTGGGTGCGGAACACACCGACCGGTTTGCCCGACTGAACGAGCAACGTCTCGTCGTCGGCCAGCGTCGTGAGTGTGCGCACGATCGCGTCGAACGCGTCCCACGATCGGGCGGCGCGACCCGTGCCGCCGTAGACGACGAGATCGTCGGGCCGCTCCGCAACTTCGGGATCGAGGTTGTTCATCAACATCCGCATCGCTGCTTCTTGCTGCCAACCGCGGCACGTCAACTCCGAGCCTCGCGGTGCCCGCACGGGCCGTGGTCCTGACATTGCCGCTCCCCTCCTGTTTCGTCCGGTCGTTCAGTCCAGCGTGCCGCTGATGCGTTCGACCGCTGCCAACATTTCGCCACTCATCACCAGCGCCTCGGCCCGCCCCAGCTCTGGCGACATCCACCGGTCCGGTCCAGGGCCGGCGACGCCCGCATCGCGCAGCGCTGCGACTGCCGCCGCGGTTGCCGCGGCGGGCCGAATGGGCGCGCGCAGGTCGATGCCTCGCGCCGCGCAGACCATTTCGCAGGCGACGATCCGCCCGAGGTTGGCAACCGACTGCCGCAGCTTTCTGGCGGCGCCCCAACCCATAGAAACATGGTCTTCCTGCATCGCCGATGTCGGCAACGAATCGACGCTGGCCGGCGATGCCAGACGGCGGTTCTCGGCGACCATCGCCGCTTGCGTGTAGTGGGCGATCATCATTCCCGAGTTGACCCCGGCATCCTCGGCAAGGAACGGTGGCAGGCCGTGGGAGCGGGTGCGGTCGAGCATGCGATCGGTTCGCCGCTCGGCGATGGCGCCGACCTCCGCGGCGGCGATCGCCAGGAAGTCGCAGGCGAAGCCGACGGGGGCTCCATGGAAATGTCCGCACGATTCGACACGACCGTCCGGCAGCACACTGGGATTGTCGATCGCCGAGACCAACTCTGTGTCGGCCACCGAACGTGCGAACGTGATGGTGTCGCGCGCCGCGCCGTGCACCTGCGGCGTGCAGCGCAACGAGTAGGCGTCCTGCACGCGTGGATCGTTCGTTCGGTGGCTGGCGACAATCGGGCTGGCGGCCAGCAACCGGCGCAGGTTGGAGGCCGAAACCGTCTGGCCGTGGTGCGGGCGCAGCGCCATCAGATCGGTGGCGAAGGCGCGATCGGTGGCCATCAGCGCCTCGACGCTCATCGCCGCGGCAATGTCGGCGGTGCGCACCAACACGTCGAGGTCGGCGAGCGCCAGCACCAGCATGCCGAGCATGCCGTCAGTGCCGTTGATGAGGGCCAACCCTTCCTTGGCCTGCAATGTCACCGGGCTGATGCCTGCTGCGATCATGGCCGGCGCGCACTCACCCTCGCCGATCAAGGCCAGGGCGACGTGGGCCAATGGAGCAAGATCGCCGCTGGCGCCCAGCGAGCCGTGCTCGTGCACCTCGGGGATGATGTCGGCGTTGAGCAGAGCAAGGATCGTGTCGACCACGACTTGTCGCACGCCGCTGAATCCCATCGCCAGCGTGCGTGCCCGCAGCAGCATCATCGCCCGCACGACCTCGGGTTCGACCAGCGGCCCCATGCCGGCGGCGTGCGAACGGATGAGGGCGCGCTGCAACTCCTCGCGGCGTTCCGGTGGAATCACCGTGGTGGCCAGCGAGCCGAAACCGGTAGAGATCCCATATACGGCGTCGTCGCGTTCGGCCAGTGCCTCGACGATCGCCGCGCTTCGGGCAATGGCCTCGCGAGCAGACTCGGCGAGCACCACGTTGGCCCCCTGCCTGGCAACGGAAACGACCTCGGACGCGCCCACACCCGTTGAACCGAGGACGACCTCGTCTGGCGTGATTTCCATCAGTCGGTAACTTACGTTGCCCGGTAGCGTGCGGCTATGGCTGGTTCGATTCTTGGCACGCGTGTCCTGCGCACGGAAGACCCCGAGTTTTTGTTCGGCGCTGCCGAATACGTCGGTGACCTCGACTTGGGTGGGCAACTGCAGGTGGTGTTCGTTCGTTCCGAAATGGCTCACGCGGTCATCACCGGCATCGACACGGCAGCGGCGAAAAAGGCACCCGGCGTCGTCGCAGTGTGGACTGCCGCAGATCTCGACCTCGCCCCGTTCCAGAGCATGGTCACGGTGCACGACGATTTTGCACGGCCACCGCTGGCCACAGATCGCGTTCGATTCGTCGGTGAGGCGATCGTCGCAGTGCTCGCCGACACGGTCACCCATGCCAAGGACGCAGCCGACATGGTGATCGTCGACTACGAGCCCTTGCCGGCAGCGGTGACGGCTGAAGCAGCATTGGCTGACAACGCGCCGATCTTGTTCGAAGCCCACGGCGACAACGTTGCGCTCACCACCACCGATCCGGTCGACGACGACCTGTTCGGCGACGCCGACCTGATCGTGCGCGGCCGCTATGTCAACCAACGAATCGCCGTCGCGCCGATGGAACCGCATGCCGCGGCCACGGCGATCGACACCGACGGCCGGCTGCTGGTCTACGGCTCGACACAGATGCCGCACCTGTTGCATCGGCTCATGGCCACCGCACTCGGAATGGAGCCAGAAGAGATCAGGGTCGTCACGCCGTTCGTGGGTGGCGGGTTCGGCGGCAAGGCCGGCATTTACCCCGAGCAAGTTGTCGTCGCTGCGGCGGCGCGGCGGCTACAGCGCCCGGTCGTGTGGGTCTCGACGCGTAGCGAAGACATGCTGGCGTTGTCGCACAGTCGCGGGCAGATCCAGTACGTCGAGCTGGGTTGCAAACGCGACGGCACGTTCACCGGATTGCGCGTTCGGCTTGTCGGCGACGGCGGCGCCTACCCGGGTATCGGCTGTTTCCTGCCGGCCGGTACGCGCCGCATGTCCAACGGCACCTACCGATTCACCGGCATCCAGTTCGATCTCGCGGTGGCGGCCACCAACACGACACCGATGGGTGCATACCGCGGTGCCGGCCGGCCAGAGGCAACCGCGTTGCTCGAGCGAATCGTCGACCAAGCCAGCATCGAGTTGGCAATCGACCCAATCGAGCTCCGCCGCCGCAATCTGCTCGGCGACGACGTCTTCCCGTTCAAGACGTTGACCGGAATCACCTACGACAGCGGCGCATACAACACTCCCCTCGATGCGGTCGCCAAGTGGTCCGGATACGACGAGCTGCGACGCGAGCAGGCAGCTCGACGAGCCAGTGGCGACCGCAATTTGTTGGGCATCGGCGTGTCGACCTATGTCGAGATCACCGCCGGCGGTGGGACCAGCGAATACGCAGGCGTGCAGGTCCATGAGGATGGATCCGCCAGCGTTTTGGCCGGCACCTCGGCCCACGGGCAGGGCCATCAAACCGCGTTCGCGATGATCGTCAGCGAGCAGACCGGCATCCCCATCGATCGTGTGAAACTGATCGCAGTCGACACCGATCTTGTCCGCACGGGCGGCGGCACCGGAGGATCGCGGTCATTGCAACTGGGTGGATCAGCAGTGATGCGTGCCACCGAGTCGCTTGTCGACAAAGCCAAGCACCTTGCCGCCCACATGCTCGAGGCCGACGTCGGCGACATCGTCGTCGACACGGTCACGGGGACGTTGGGCGTCGCCGGCGTTCCGTCGACCGGACTTGATTGGGCTGCACTGGCTACGGCAGCGGCCACCGCCGACGGCGTGATCGATCACTCCGACGGCACACTCGCCCTCGCGGCGCAACTCGACTTCGATCAGGGCGAGGCCACCTTCCCATTCGGCGCGCACATCGCCGTTGTCGAGGTCGATCAAGACACCGGCAAGGTCACATTGCTGCGTCACATCGCGGTCGACGACTGCGGCACGGTGTTGAATCCCCTGCTCGTCGAGGGTCAGCAACACGGCGGCGTTGCGGCCGGAATCAGTCAGACGTTGTACGAGCAGGTTGTCTACGACGACGACGGCAATCCGTTGACTGCCAACTTCATGGACTACGGGATTCCATCGGCGGCCGAGTTCCCCAACTTCGAGGTGCACAGCACCGAGACCCCGACTCCGCTGAATCCACTCGGCGCCAAGGGCATCGGCGAGGCCAGCACGATCGGCAGCACACCGGCCGTGCAGAACGCGGTCATCGATGCGCTGGCCCATCTTGGTGTGCGCCATATTGATCTGCCGTGCAGCAGCCAGACGGTGTGGCGCACGATCCGCGACGCAGAGGCGGGCACGCTTACCGATCCGTGGGTCGAGCCACCGGCGATCTTCGCCCGCTTGGCCACGGGCAAGGCAATTGACGAGGAAGGTCTCAACGCCGCCGAAGGAATCTGACCAACATCGCGTTCGGTACGGTGGCGTCCATGCCGGAGGGCGACACCATTCGGCGGCTGGCCGACAAGATCAGCCGACGATTCGCCGGC
>JAENVT010000512.1 GCA_016650435.1 Ilumatobacteraceae bacterium | reverse complement strand
GAAGCGCAGGCCGCCGCGGACGCGATCGACAGCGAGTACCGCCACGAACGCCTCGGGTTGCTCGCCTACTACGGCGGCTGGGAAGCCGACGTGGTGACGACCGATGTGATCGATCGCGACATCCTCGCGGCACTCGAAGAACTCACCGATGAAGAACAAAAAGCCCAGGATGAACAAGCACTGGACGAACAGGAGAAATCGTGACCGACACAGTTCTCAGCTCAGCCACTCGTGAGGTGGTGATCGGCTTCGAACGCCCCTTCGTGATGATCGGCGAGAAGATCAACCCCACGGGTCGCAAACTGCTCGCCGAGGAGATGAAGAACGGCGACTTCAGTCGCGTCGAAGTCGACGCGCTCGCCCAAGTCGCCGCCGGCGCGCACATGCTCGACGTCAACGCGGGCATCCCCCTTGCCGATGAACCCGCCATGTTGGCGCGGGCCATCACGCTTGTGCAGTCGATCACCGACGTACCGCTGTCGATCGACTCGTCGATCATCGCTGCCCTCGAGGCAGGGCTCGCTGTCTACAAGGGCAAGCCGCTGGTCAACTCGGTCACCGGCGAAGACGAGGTGCTGGAGCGGGTGATGCCGCTGATCGCCAAGTACGGCGCAGCCGTTGTCGCGATCTCCAACGACGAGACCGGGATCTCGATGGATCCCAACGTGCGCTTCGAAGTAGCCAAGCGGATCGTCGAACGAGCGGCCGACTTCGGGATTCCCGCCTCAGATGTGATCGTCGATCCCCTGGTGATGCCGATCGGCGCACTGGGGCAGGCCGGCCAGCACGCCTTTCAATTGATCCGCCGGTTGCGTGACGAGTTGAAGGTCAACACCATCTGCGGCGCCTCCAACGTCAGCTTCGGTCTGCCGAATCGGCACCAGGTCACCGGCACGTTTCTGGCGATGGCGATCGGCGCCGGGATGACGTCGGCCATCATGAACCCGATGCACCCAGAAGTGAAGGCGGCCGTGATGGCCGCCGACGTACTGGCGGGTCAAGACAAGGACTGTGCCGCGTGGATCCGTGCAAATCGTGATCCAACTACGGCTTCCACCGAGCGCGACAGCCGGCGTCGCCGGAGCCGCGTGTAGTTCCCGATGCCCCGAATCGTTTTCACCCCTTCCGGCTTGACCGGCGAGGTCGACACCGGCACCACGGTGTTGGCAGCGGCGCGCCAACTCGGGGTCGATCTCGATTCGGTGTGCGGCGGTCGTGGCATCTGCGGGCGCTGTCAGATCGAACCGTCGACCGGCTCGTTCGCCAAGTGGGCGATCGATAGCGCGCCTACCGCTCTGTCGGACTGGTCGTCGGTCGAGGTCGACTACGAGACGAAGGGCAACGCTCGCCGCCCGCTTCGCGCCGGGCGACGCCTCGGCTGCGCGGCGGCCGTGCTCGCCGACGCCGTCATTGCAGTTCCGTCGGAGAGCCAGGTTCACAAGCAGGTGGTGCGCAAGGCAGTCGACCTCACCGGCCTGGTGATCGATCCGCAGTTCAGGCTGCTCAACGTCGACGTCCCGAAGGCCGTGCTCGGAGATTCGGAATCGGTGACGGAGTTGATCGGCGAGGCTGTCGTTCGTACTCACGACATCGAAGTTGCGGGGTGGAGCACCGCGGTGCTGCGCGCCGTCCACAAAGCGGCGGCCAACGATCACGGCTCGGTGACGATCGCAATCGACCGAGACGGCGTGGCCGTCGCCATTTGGCCGGGTTTCGTCGACACTGCGCTTGGCGTCGCCATCGACGTCGGGTCCACCACGGTCGCCGGCCATCTCTGCGATCTGTCGACAGGCGAAGTGCTCGCCACCGCCGGCGTGATGAACCCGCAGATCCGTTTCGGTGAGGACCTGATGAGCCGGGTGTCGTACGTGATGATGAATCCCGGCGGAGACAAAGAGCTGACGGCATGCATCCGTGCAGCACTCAACGATCTCATCACCGACTTGCTGCGCCAAGCCGATGCGCCCGCCGACGAGTTGCTCGACATCGTCATCGTCGGCAATCCGATCATGCACCACATCGTGCTGGGCATCGACCCGACGCCGCTCGGCCAGGCGCCGTTCACGCTGGCAACCGCCGAAGCGATCCGCACGACGGCGCTGGACCTCGGCCTTGCGTTCCCCACAGCACGCGCCTTCCTCGGTCCGTGCATCGCCGGGCATGTGGGCGCCGACACCACCGCGGCAATGCTCGCCGAAGGCCCGCACCGCGGCGAGGAATGGCAATTGCTGGTCGACGTCGGTACCAACGCCGAGATCGTGCTGGGCTGCACCGATCAACAGTTCGCGGCGTCGAGTCCCACCGGTCCGGCGTTCGAAGGTGCCCAGATATCGTGCGGCCAGCGCGCCACGGCTGGGGCCATCGAGCGCGTGCGCATCGACCGCGAGACGCTCGCGCCGCGTTTCAAGGTCATCGGCTGCGACCTGTGGAGCGATGATGCAGGGTTCGCCGCGGCAACCGAAGGCCTGACGATCAGCGGCGTCTGCGGCTCGGGGATCATCGAGGTGATCGGTGAGATGTATCTGGCCGGCGTCATCGACTCCGAAGGCGTTGTGCGCGGCGAGAAGGCCGAGACATGTGCACACATCGTCGCCGACGACCGCACCTTCCGCTACGTGCTCTACCGCACGCCCGGCGTCGAGTTGTCGATCACTCAGAACGACGTGCGCGCCATCCAACTCGCCAAGGCGGCGTTGCGCGCCGGCATCGATCTGCTGATGGGCTACGCCGGCGTCGACGCCCTCGGCGACATGCGCCTGGCCGGTGCGTTCGGCGCGCACATCGATCCCCTGTACGCGCTCGTGCTCGGCCTGGTACCCGATGCACCCGTCGAAGCAGTCCGCTCGGTCGGCAACGCAGCCGGCGCTGGAGCGGTGCGCGCTCTGCTGTCGATGCAGGCGCGCACCGAACTCGAAGCCGCAGCGCGTGCGGTCGTCAAGATCGAAACGGCCACCGAGCCGCAGTTCCAAGAACTGTTCGTGGCAGCCATGGCGTTCCCGCACGCCACTGCACCATCGCCGCATCTCGCTGCCGTGGTCACACTGCCCGAACGAACCTCATCTGTCGATGCCGCTGGAGGCCGTCGACGCCGCAGACAGGAGAACAGGTCATGAGTCCCACCGAAGCTGGCACCGCGCGCACTGATGCCGGTACAGGGCGCCGAAGCGGAGGTCGCGCTGGACGTCAAGCCCTACGCGCCTCGCATGTCGTCGAAGCCGAGACGTACCTGACCCGGACGATGAAGCCATTCGAGATCGTCAGCGACGAAGGCCTCGAGATCATCGAGCACAACGCCGAGACGATTCTTCAAGAGGTCGGCATCGAGATCCGCGACTACCCGTCGGCGCTGAAGGTCTACGCCGACGCGGGCGCATCTGTCGACGGCACCCGCGTGCGTTTCCCACGAGGCATGTGCCGGCAGATCGTGCAGGCCAGCGCGCCGCGCGAGTACATCCAACACGCGAGGAACCCGCTGAAGAGCGTGCGCATCGGTGGCAACGCCACCGTGTTCGCCCCCAACTACGGCTCGCCGTTCGCGTTCGACCTCGACAACGGCCGGCGCTACGCGACGATCGAAGACTTCCGAAACTTCGTCAAGCTCACGTACCAGTCGTTGTACCTGCATCACAGCGGTGGCACGGTCTGCGAGCCGGTCGACGTGCCGGTCAGCAAGCGCCACCTCGACATGGTGCTTACCCACTTGCGCTACAGCGATAAGCCGTTCATGGGGTCTGTCACCGCAGCGAGCAGGGCCCAGGATTCGGTCGACATGGCCAGGATCGGCTTCGGTGGCGACCTCGGCGATCGCACCGTGATCACGAGTCTGATCAACGCCTCATCACCGTTGGTGTGGGATGGCACGATGCTCGGCGCCGCCGAGGTCTACGCCCGCAACAACCAGGCCTGCATCATCACGCCCTTCATCCTCGCCGGGGCGATGGCGCCCGTCACCTCTGCCGGTGTTGCCGCGCAGACGCTGGCGGAGTCACTCGCCGGT
>JAENVT010000511.1 GCA_016650435.1 Ilumatobacteraceae bacterium | reverse complement strand
GTCTTGGATGATTCATACGCGCCAGAGGTCCGCCGGGATCTCACCGTGTTCGCCACGGCGCGCATGACCTCCAACGCTTGTTACCGCTTCGTCGGGCCGTTCATCGCCACGATCGCCCGGGGCTTGCATGTGAAACTCGCCGACATCGGCGTGGCGATCGCGATCTCCGAGCTGTTCGGTCTCTGCTCGCCGATGATCGGAAGGGTGGTCGATCGTCTTGGCGCCCGCCGCGCCGTCACCGTCGGGCTCTCGGCAGCGATCATCGGGACGTGTCTCGCCGCGGCAACCCAGGGCGTCGCGATGCTGACCGTTGCACTAGTGATCCTTGGCCAGGGAAACACAACGTTCTACCTCGGCATCGGTACGTGGATCGCTCACCACGTCCCATACGAACGACGCGGGAAGGTGACCGGTCTGATCGAGGTGTCGTGGGCTTTTGGTCTCCTGCTCGGCGTCAGCGCAATGGGTCTCGTCACGGCGGCCACGAACTGGAGGGTCGGGTATCTCAGCGGTGCCGCGGCCATGATCGTGATGGCTGTCGTCGTCGTCGGTCGAATCGACTCGCCGACCGACGAGCATCGCATCGCCGCTGCCGCCAGAGCCACCGGCCGACTGGTTTCGCGCGGTTGGCTCGTTCTGCTGTCGGGATTCGCGATCACCGCAGCCAGCCACGCCCTGATCGTCACGTTCGGCAGTTGGCTGGAAGATGAGTTCGGGTTGACGCCAGCTGGCCTGTCGGCAGTCACGTTCCTGCTCGGCGCCGGTGAGTTGGTAGCTACGCTCTCGGTCGCCCGATTCACCGATAGATGGGGCAAGCGGCGTTCGGTCGCTGTCGGCGCGGCGTTGATGGTCCCTGCCAGCGCCGGTTTGGCACTGGGCCACCACCACCTCGTGCTCGGCGTTGCCCTCCTCGCGGTCGGTGTGCTCGGCTTCGAGTTCTCCGTCGTCAGCGCGATCTCGTTGGGAACCGGTCTGATTCCAGGATCACCGGCGCGAGGCCTCGGATTGTTGATCGGCGTCGACACGATTGGGCGCGCCGTGATGTCGGTACCCGCGACGCGGCTGTACACCAGCCACGGCATCGGTTGGCCAGCGGCGATGGCCACGGTCTTTGCGCTTATCGCGGTGGTGACCATCTCGTTGTCGGAGCCCCGGCGATCCCAGACGCTCCCACCCCTCGCGAATCGTCCGTGACGAAACGAACCCTCCCGACGACCCACCGGGTGCGATTTCGGCAATCCCAGGCGTATTCCCGCGCCCGGGCACATCCCGGGCCGGGCGCGCATATCGTCACGGACGATTCGGAAGGAACCGGCGTCGCATTGGCTGACCTGGGGCCAAGGCTCGGCGCGCTGCTTGCGCCAAGTCCGGCTCAGCCGCGGTAGCCGTTGGTGATCGGGAGGCGACGGTCCTTGCCGAACGCCTTCACACTGACGCGCACACCGGGTGGGCACTGGCGGCGTTTGTACTCCATCACGTCGACGAGGCGGGTGATGCGGCGAACCAAGGCCTCGTCGTGACCGAGTTCGATGATCTCGGATGCGGTGCGATCCTCTTCGACATACAGTTGGAGGATCGGGTCGAGCACTTCGTACGCAGGCAGGCTCTGGTCGTCGCGCTGGTCGGGTCGCAGCTCGGCTGACGGCGGCTTGACGATGACGCTCTCGCTGATGACCTCGCGTCCGACGCGCTCGTTGTAGTAGCGGCACAAGTCGTACACACGTGTCTTCAATACGTCTTTGATCACTCCGTACCCACCGACCGAGTCGCCGTACAGCGTGAAGTACCCGACCGCCATCTCGCTCTTGTTGCCGGTGGTCAACACCATCCAGCCAAACTTGTTCGACAGCGCCATCAACGTCGCACCGCGCACCCGGCTCTGCAGGTTCTCCTCGGTGAGATCAGCGGGCTTGCCGGCAAACGATTCGCTGGTCATGTCGAGATACGCGCTGAACGCCGGCTCGATCGCAATCGTTCGGAAGTCGATGCCCAAGGCGGCCGCCAGATCAGCGGCGTCGGTCTTCGACCCGTCACTCGAATAGCGCGATGGCATCGATACGCCATGCACGTGATCGGCACCCAACGCGTCGACGGCGATGCACGCCACGAGGGTCGAATCGATGCCGCCGGACAGACCGATGACGACATCGGTGAAACCGTTCTTGCGCACGTAGTCGCCGGTGCCCAAGACCAATGCCTCGTACAACTCACCGTTCGGCGCCAACGTGGGCGCGATTCTGGCAGCGGAGGGCGTGATATCGCGCCCGAGCGAAGCGTCCGACACGTGGACGAGTGGCATCTCGACTTCGGTACGCCGACCGCGCGGGTCAAGCAGTCGCTTGCGATAGACCGGCTCGATATGCAGATCGGTGATCATCAGTTCCTCGACGAACTGCGCGGCGCGAGCAACGAGCCGACCGTCGGCATCGAAGACCACCGATCCGCCGTCGAACACCAACTCGTCCTGGCCGCACACCTGGTTGACGTAGACGAGCGCGCAACTGGCATCGGCGGCGCGAGTCGCCAGCATCCGTTCGCGGTCTGACGCCTTGTCGAAGTGGTACGGCGAGCCGTTGATGTTGATGTTCAACTCAGCGCCACCGGCGGCTTGCTCGGCCAATGGCCCCGTCGGGCTCCACACGTCTTCGCAGATGCTGATGCCGACCTTCACGCCGCCGATCACATACAACTCGTACGGGTCGCTGGCATCGCCGGGAGTGAAGTAGCGAGCCTCGTCGAACACCGCGTAGTTCGGCAACAGCCGCTTGCGATAGGTGCCCACGACTTCGCCATTGGCACACATCGCCGCGGCGTTGTAGATGTCGCGGTCAGCGGCGACGTATCCGACCACGGCGGCGCACCGCCCGGTGTGCGCGGCGACCTTGGCGAGAGCCTCGAGGTTGTCGGCCACGAACCCGGCCTTCAACACGAGGTCCTCCGGCGGATAGCCGGTGATTGCCAACTCGGTGAACGCGACGATGTCGCATCCTGCAGATTCGGCTAGGTCGTAGGCGGCGACGATCTTGGCGACATTGCCGTCGAGGTCGCCGACGGTTGGATTCAGTTGGGCGAGGGCGATGCGCAGGCTGGCCACGGCATCAAGGCTACCGATCAGCCACCTTCGAAATAGCCGGGAGTATCGACCACGAGGTCGGTGTTCATCAGCGTGTAGTAGCTCATCGTCGCCGGCGCGGCGCTGAGTTGGGTGAACGACAACACTGCGTGAATCTGGCCGGCAGCATTGGTGTTGCCGGCACTCACCACCGGCAGGGTTCCGCCGGGGTACGGCGTGACGAAGCCGGGTGTGCTGTTGTCGACGATGGTGATGTTGTGAGCCATAGCCGACGCATTGGCCGGGACGGTGGTGGGATCGATTGTGCGAGTTGCCTCACCCGGCATGCGACCGAAGCCGAGCGGGATGCGGGTGTCGACCTCGCGGAACGGCTGAATCACATGGAACCGGCCAACGGTCGCGCTGGGTACGGCCGCGGAAGTGAAGTAGCCGGCGACATCGACCACGACATCGGGCACCGACAGCGTGTGGAAGTCGACGGTGCCATCGGCGCCCACAGGCACGACGACAAGGTTGGCGCGTATGTCACCGAAGCCGTTCGTGTTGAGGTGCGACGACCCGGAGAACGGAGAACCCCCAGGGCTCGCGCTGAGGAACCCACCTCCGGTATCGGCTGCAGTCACGGCCGTGACAACGAGAACAGCCGCATCCATGGCCGCGACTGCCGGCATGCCACCGCGGCTGGCCACTGGAACGCGCACGAACGGCAGTTGCGCCCCGACGCCGCGCGTGAACTGGTTGGTCGCCGAGACCGGCAGTCGTGTGTCACTGATTCGATTCGGCGCGACGGCCACGAACCTGCCCCCACTGACGGCACCGGGGGCAGCGTTGAAGTAGCCGAGCAGGTCGATCACGACGTGCGCGGGTGAGAAGGCGTAGATCAAGATCCCGCCGTTCGCATCGACAGGCACCACTGCCGAGTTGGCGACGACCTCGCCGGGGAACGCGTTGAGATTCGACGCAACCGGACGAGCACTTCGGCCGGCCCAAGCTGTGAGGAATCCCGAGGTAGTGGGCGCGACGAACGCGAAGTTGACCAGCACGGCCTTGGTCACTGCCGGGTCGACCCCCATAGGCACGTAACGCGTGGTGTTGGCTCGAACCCGCTTGTCACCCGCCGAGGCAAGCCGGGTATCGAGCACCCGGGTGCCCGGAGGTACGGCGACAAACGAAAGCGCGCCAGGCGCCACGAACGGAACCGTCGGACGGCTGATCTTGCGCACCTGACCACCCGTCATCGTGTAGTACAACGCGATGCTCTCGGTGTTGGTGACGAAGGCCATGTCGGCGATGCCAGCGACATCGGTGGCGAAAGGAGCGGCGTAGTCGATCGAGCCGTCGCGATGGCGCAGCCACATGTTTCCGCTGCCGGCGTCGGCAAACAGGTAACCACCGTCGTACTCAGCCGGCCAGTGACCATCGGGAATGAAGGCACCGGCAGTGATGACCTGACCAACGGTGCGCGGGTAGTCCGTGAGCGGATCGGTGAACCCGGCGGGGGCGGGTGCACATGGCTGGCTCCCCCCGAGGGGACAGAAACCCTCGCGGATCGGCCATCCGTAGTTGAGTGCGATTCCGCCCTGGTCGATCTCTTCGTGAGCGCTCTGCCCGACGTCGTTGATGAAGAAGCGATCCGGACCGGTGTTGGGGTCGAACGCGAAACGGAACGGGTTGCGCAGTCCCCACGCATAGAGCTCCTGGCAACTCGTTGTCGGAGTCAACGGGGTGTTTCCACGAATCCGGCAGCTTTCGCTGCCAGCTCCGCTGATCGGGTTCCCAGGCGCCGGCTCGCCCGTCGACGGCACGACACGCAGGATCTTTCCGTTCAGCAAGCTGAGGTCTTGGGCAGCATTGTTGGGGCTGGAATCGCCGCGCGGGTCGGCGCCCGCATCGCCCACCGAGATGTACAAGAACCCATCGCCGCCGATCTCGAGATCGCCGCCGTTGTGATTGCCGGCGTTCGACGAGATGTTGTCGACGAGGATGATCTCGCTGTTCGGATCGATCGCGTCGCCGGTCATCGTGAACCGACTGACCCGATTGACACAGCCGCCAGGAGCTCCTGGGCTCGGCCGAGTGAAGTACAGATAGACGTATCCGTTGACCTTGAAGTCGGGATCGACGGC
>JAENVT010000510.1 GCA_016650435.1 Ilumatobacteraceae bacterium | reverse complement strand
TGATCAACGGAGATGGCGCGGCGCTCGACTCGCTGCGTGCCCTTGCGGATGGGTTGACCAATGTTCGTTTTTCCGGCTACCAACCCGTTGCTCGACTGCCGGAGGTGTTGGCGACCGGCGACATCCATCTCGTGCCGTTGAAATCAGGTCTCGGCCGCGTCAGTGTCCCTTCGAAGACGTATTCCATCCTGGCGGCCGGTCGACCGGTGCTTGCGGCGGTCGATCCGGGAACGGAGGTTCCGCGGATCGTCGCCGAGTCGGGCGCCGGGGTATGCGTGACACCCGACGACGCGGCTGCGTTCTGTGACGCATTGCAGCGTCTAGCAGACGACCCCGACGGCCGGCACCGGATGGCGGTCGCAGGGCGGCGATGGGTCGAGCTTGCGGCATCGCCTGCGGCGGTTGCCAGGGCGTATGCCGACCTCGTTGTCGAGTTGAACCAGCGTCACTGACTCAGTTTTGATTCCGGGAGGCGATAGCCTCGCATCCTCGTGGCTTCGTCATCATCCGCCAAAAAAGTTGCCAGACTCGCCTCGCGAGGAAAAGGCAAGAAGGTTCGCTTCCAAGGCGGCTCTATTTTCCCAATCGCCGTTGCCCTCGTCGTGGTGTTGGGTCTACTGCTCATCCTCTACGGGCGGCAAAGCCGCCCCAGCGACGGTTCCGGCGTTCCCCGGGTCAACGACGGCAGCAACATCGATGCCCACTGGCACGCCGCGTTCGGTATCTACATATGCGACACATTCCAGCCGAAGATCACCGGCACGCTCGAAGAGACGGGCATCGATTCCACCGGAGCAAGTGTCCTGCTGAACGACAAGTTCAAGATTCTCGGGATTCACAGCCACGGTGACGGCATCATCCACTACCACCCGGCCTCGACCAAGTCGTCGGGCAATCGCGCCAAGCTCGGCGTCTTCCTCGACAGCTACAACATCAAGCTCAGCGACACCGAGCTGATCATGCCCGCCGACCAGGGCGGCAAGAAGTGGTCGACGAAGGACTTCAAGTGCGACGGCAAAGACACCCAGTTGACCGTCAGGGTCTGGGATCACTACAACGACACCGCCACCTTCCACGACGTCGTCACCGACTTCAACAACACTCGCATCACCAACGACGGCATGGTGTTCGTTGTTGCCTTCGTTCCAAAAGGCACTGACATACCACAGCCCGACTGGGCGTCGCAGTTGCCGACGCTCGGCGCGGCCGATGGTGGCGCTGTGATCGCGACTACGACGACGATTGCCAACGGCTCGACTCCTTCGACATCGACATCGACATCGATATCGACGGGTGACACGACCGCCGGCACCGGTGGTGCGACGTCAACCTCCGTCGCGACTGGCGACACCGGCGCGGTCTCGACGAGCACCACGGCGCCGGCGACAACCACTACAGGCGGCTGATGCGCGCCGTCGTTCTGGTCGGCGGCTTCGGTACTCGGTTGCGGCCCCTGACGCTGACGACACCGAAACCGATGCTTCCGGTCGGACACGTACCGATCATTCAACGCCTTGTCGACAATCTGTCGAGGGGAGGCGTTACCGAGGTCACGCTGGCCCTCGGCTTCAAGCCGGAGCCTTTCGTCGAGGCCTTTCCCAATGGCGAGTGCAACGGTGTGGCACTGCACTATGCGGTCGAGCCAGAGCCGCTCGATACCGCCGGCGCGATCAGATTTGCAGCCGACTTCAGTGGTATCGACGACACCTTTGTCGTTGCCAACGGCGATGTGCTGACTGATCTCGATATCGCCTCGCTCGTTGATTTCCATCGGCAGCACTCTGCTGAGGCAACCATCCACCTGATTGCTGTCGACGACCCCTCGTCGTTCGGGGTCGTTGCCACCGACCACGATGGCAGAGTCGAGCGGTTCGTCGAGAAGCCTGCGCCAGGAACGGCGCCGAGCAACATGATCAACGCAGGCACATACGTGCTGGAGCCTTCGGTGTTGCAGCGCATACCTCCCGGGCAAAAGGTGTCGATCGAGCGCGCCACGTTCCCCGAGGTCGCGGCCGGTGGGCGTCTCTTCGCGATGCCGACCGACGACTACTGGCTCGACGCCGGCAATCCTGCTTCGTATCTGCAGGCCAACCTCGACTTGTTGGACGGCACGCGGCCATTGCACTCGAGCGTCGCAATTCACAAGGGTGCCCGGGTCGATGCATCGGCGTTGGTGACGAACAGCAT
>JAENVT010000509.1 GCA_016650435.1 Ilumatobacteraceae bacterium | reverse complement strand
GTGACGCCACCGGAACGGTACTGACGATCCATTTGCTCGAGTGAGAACGGGACGACTTCGCCCTGCTCGATCCACTCGCCCTCCTCGACGATCAACACGTCGAAGCCAGCTTCGGCCAGTACGGCAGCTGTGGTTGCCCCGCCCGCCCCTGAGCCGATCACCAGCACCTCGGCATCCATCTGCGTGGTCGCCGCAACAGCGATCATCGCCCCGCTCCGGTCGGTGACGTGTCGGGCCAGTGTTCCCAGATGTATGCGTAACCCAGCGAACGGACCAGCCGTGGGTACTCACCGAGAATCGGAAGCGATCTCGACATCAGGAATCGGGCGACTGGTCGTCCACCTGGCGCGGCAATCAACCCTCGGTAGAAGAGTCCGATCACCGTCACACCGAAGCGGGTGAAGCTGGGCACTGCCCGGGCCCGGCGCTGAACGAACTGCACCACCTCGGCTCGGCGCTGCGGCAACAGCTGCGGCAGATCTGTGGCGAGCAACAGTTCGGCGAATGGGCCGACGATTCCGTCGAGCTGAAGGTGACGCGAATCCGAGGCCATGCGAGCGGGTCAGGTTAGCTTCACTCGGCGAAATGCGCGGTTGCGAAGGTGAGGTCGGAGACTCGGCGGCTACGCTCGCAGCCCGTGCGTACCGTCGTCGTGCTGCCGACCTACAACGAGGCGGAGAACATCGTTGGGTTCCTGCGCGCCGTCCGCCAGGCGGTCCCGGAGGCCGACGTACTGGTCGTCGACGACAACAGCCCCGACGGCACGGCCACGCTGGCCGAGGAGACGGCATCGGAGCTCGGGCGTATCAAAGTGCTGCACCGCGCCGGCAAGCAAGGGCTGGGTGCCGCCTACCGCCATGGGTTCACGACGGCGTTCGACGAGGACTACGAAGCGATCGTGTCGATGGACTCCGACTATTCGCACGATCCTGCCGCAATCCCAACGATGCTCCAGCTCGTCGCCGATGGTGCTGACGCAGTGATCGGGTCGCGCTACGTGCCGGGCGGCGCGACCGTCGACTGGCCGTTGCCGCGAAGGTTGCTGTCGAAGTGGGGGAATCGGTACACGGCGGCCGTGCTGCGACTGCCGGTCAGCGACTGCACCTCTGGGTTCCGCGCCTACCGGGCCGAGGCCCTGCGAACCATCGATCCTGCGTCCACGACCGCCGAGGGTTACGCCTTCCTGACCGAACTCGTCCGCAAGCTGATCGCCAACGGTGCGACGATCGTCGAGACCCCCATCACTTTCCGCGATCGACAATTCGGTACCTCGAAAATGTCAGCCAGAATCATCGCCGAGTCAATGCTCCTGGTAACAAAATGGGGCCTCTTCGACCGCAAGCAACGTCCGTAGCACACCGGACTTCGGTCTCACCCGGTGTTTGTGTAAGCAGCTCCGCGAGGC
This sequence comes from Ilumatobacteraceae bacterium, assembly GCA_016650435.1. The sequence goes on along the minus strand of JAENVT010000509.1, from coordinate 2,322 downwards.
AACTCGAATTCCGCTTACACAAATCGGCTGAGGTTGCGCCGAAGTGTTGGCGGCGGTTGAATCCCGCCCATGCCTGACGGCCTTCGTCGTATGACGACGACAGCGACAGGTCAGCACGGAGCATTCACGAAGGATCAGGCACACCAAGCCGGCTTCACCGATGCCCAGCTTCGCAGCCGAGTCCAGAGCGGCAGCCTCGATCGATCAGGTGTCCGCACCTTTCGAAGCCCACTGACGCCTCGATCATTCATTGGCGACATCACTTCACTAGCGCTAGACATCGGCGAGCCGTGTTGGATCAGCGGACCGACGGCAGCAGCGTTGTGGGGGTTCGACATGTTCAAGAGTTGTCGACCGTTTCACATCACTGTTCCTCGCGGTCGACTGCTCGAGCGGCCCGACTCCGTAGTTCACACGACTGAGTCAATGCCGTTGCTCGATGCTGCTCGAATCGGCAAACTGCCTCTGACAAGTGCGACTCGCACGATCATTGACCTTGCCCGATCCGAGTCCGACGATCGTCTCACCACGGTCCTGGACTCGGCCCTTCGAGACGGGTTGACATCCGAGGAGTTCCTGCATGGGCGGATAGCCGACCTTCGAGGTAGTGGTCGGCATGGCATCCCTCGCCTACTTGACGTCATCGACGGCAGCGAGTTGAGTCGCGGCGGGCACAGCTGGCTGGAGCGACGATTCCTGGAATTGATCGGCAACGCCGGTCTGCCCAGACCCGAGACCCAACAAGTGCTGACGCGAGCGCAGGGCCGGACCGTGCGGGTCGACTGCAGGTTTGTCGACGTCCCGCTGGTCGTAGAGCTGCTCGGCTATCGCTGGCATCGCACCAAAGCACAGATGGAGCGTGACGCCCAACGCACGAACGCCCTTCAACTGGCAGGGTTTGCGGTGCTGCAATTCACCTACGAGCGAATTGCCCTGTATCCCTCGACCGTGGTCAATGAGGTGGCTGAGGCCTTGGCCCAACTCACTCCCCGGGGACTGACCGCTTGATTTGGGTAAGCCGATCTGCGCCATGTTTGCACGGTTGCTTACACGAACTCGGGAGTTACGCGAGGTGACGCGAAACACTCGATCAGGGGACAGGGCTATAGATCTTTTTGGTCAGGGGGTCGTTGGCGCCGGTGCGCAGGTCGGGGCGGATGATGTCGTCGTAGCGGATCGCGCCGCGGTGCTTCCGGCCGCGCAGCGGCAGGGCGAACGCGGCGGTCACGAGGCGGCCGGCGATGGTCTCGCCGCCGCGGTGATGGGCATCGGCGACGTGAGCGGCGACGACCAGTTCGGGCGGGGGAGCACCCACGACGCGACAGGCAACGGTGGCTGTCCAGTGCAGCTCGATCACGCGGTGGTCGAGGTGTTTGTCGAGCAGATCCGCCAACGGCTGGCGCATCCCGCTGTCGGTGAGGTAACGATCGATGTCGGCATCGAAGTAAGGCTCGGTCTTCGCCGTGAACACGAGCGCTCCATCTTCCAACGTGACCCACCACAGATGGCTTGGGAAGTCGACGATCTTGGCACTTGCGGCCTCCGGCACCTCGATGTAACCGGCCTTGGCGACGCGCGTCAGTTCGGCGATCACGAGATCTGGCCGCTCGACATGCTCGAGCACGTGCGAACAGATGGCGTAGTCGAAGACCTTGTCGGCGAAGGGCATGTCGGCGGCGTCGGCGTCGAACAGCGGCCGATCGATTCGAGCAGCCGACGTACCCGATCGCTGGCCACCGTACTCGTCGCCTACGTAGTGATCGAGCAGCACATCGGCCCGCCAGTGCGGCTTGTCGCCGCTACCGACGTCGAGCACCAGCGCAGTGTGATCGACGGGAATCGTGATGCGTCGCCGGCGGAACGATCCGAGTTGCGACACCCTTCTCCTCACCCAGCTCATTTGGTGCACCGGTGGAACAGGCGAACCAGTCCAGTCTGATAGTTGCCCACTTCGCAGAAGTCGTCGTGCAGCACCTGGTTGGGAACGTCCGATCCGAAGTCCATCGAGCTGTTCGGCTCGCGCCAACCATCCCAAAAGCCGGTGAGGATCACCCAATCCGATGAGGCCACCTCCGACGCCAAGCGCGAGCCCGGCGCATTGGCCAGTCCTGGATCCATCTCGATGAAGTACGTCGCCGGCGTCAGCTCGGGGAACATGTAGTAGAAGAACGCGTCGCTGTACCACGTGCGTCGCAGGTCGCTCGGGCCGACCAGCAACCGCTCGCCGGGTTTCGACAGCTTGTCGAGGTCGGCGATGACATCCCGGCTGGCAAGGTACGGGCCGAAATCACCGAGGTAGAAGCGACGGCCGTTGCGCGATAC
>JAENVT010000508.1 GCA_016650435.1 Ilumatobacteraceae bacterium | reverse complement strand
ATGGGAACGGGTACAGCTGCTCGATCCGCACGATGGCGACGGGTGCCTTTCGGCGATCGCGTTCGGCCATCGCGTCCCAGGCAACCTTGCCGCTGCAGAAAACCAATCGCTGAATCGAGTCGGGATCGGTGACGCTCGGATCGTCGAGCACTTCTTCGAACGAGCCGGTGGTGAGGGCTTCGATCGGCGACCGGCTTTCCTTCATGCGCAGCGGCGCCTTTGGTGTGAACAGCACCAGCGGCTTGCGCACATCGCGACGCACCTGTCGACGCAACAAGTGGAAGTACTGCGCGGCCGTGGTGGCGTTGCACACTTGGATGTTGTCTTCCGCGCACGACTGCAAGAACCGCTCGATTCGCGCCGACGAATGCTCGGGGCCTTGACCTTCGAAACCATGCGGCAGCAGCAGCGCGAGGCTGTTCATCTGCCCCCATTTGTCTTCGGCGGCGATGAGGTACTGGTCGATGACGATCTGTGCGCCGTTGACGAAATCGCCGAACTGCGCCTCCCACATCACCAGAGCTTCGTGATTGGCGTGGGCGTAGCCGTACTCGAATCCGACGGCGGCGTACTCGCTGAGCAGACTGTCGTACACCCAGAATCGCGCCGGTGCATCTGGAAGCGTGTTGAGCGGAATCCAATCGTTCTCGTTCTCGTAGTCAATCAACGCTGCGTGGCGCTGGCTGAACGTGCCGCGACGACTGTCCTCGCCGGCGAGACGAACCGGTGTGCCTTCGAGCACGAGCGAGCCGATAGCCAACGCTTCGCCCGTGGCCCAGTCGACCTCGTCGCCCTCGTGATACATCTTGGCTCGGGTCTCGAACAGGCGCACCAGTTTCGGGTGCGGCGTGAAGTCGGGCGGGTATTCCGTGAGGTGATCGAAAATGGCGTCGAGTCGGGCGCGGTCGACACCTGTCGCCACGTGTGGCAACACTCCAGCGGGCTTCGGCGGCTTCGGTGCCTTGAAGACCTCAGGAGCGTGGGCACGTGTTTGATCCAGTGCAACCTGCAGCTTGTTCTGGAAGTCGGCCAGTGCACCCTCGGCCTCTTCGACAGTCAGCTCGCCGCGCTTCACGAGCGCCTCGACGTAGAGCTTGCGCACGCTGCGTCGTTGGGCGATTGCCTTGTACATCAATGGCTGGGTGTAGCTGGGGTCGTCACCTTCGTTGTGACCATGGCGGCGATAGCAGACCATGTCGATCACAACGTCCTTGTGGAAGGTCTCGCGGTATTCGAAAGCCAGCTGCGCAACGCGCACGCAGGCTTCGGGATCGTCGCCGTTGACATGGAAGATCGGCGCCTGCACCGTTTTGGCAACGTCACTGCAGTACAGCGAGCTGCGGGCGAATTGCGGACTGGTCGTGAAACCGATCTGGTTGTTGATGATCAAGTGGATCGTGCCGCCGACGCGGAAGCCCTTGATGTCGCTCATCGCCAAACACTCGGCAACGATGCCCTGCCCGGCAAACGCGGCGTCGCCGTGCAACAGGATCGGCAATGTCGGGAAGGAGCCGGCGGGCTCGATGCGATCCTGCATCGCCCGCATCATTCCCAACACGATGGGGTCGACGGTTTCGAGGTGGCTGGGATTGGCGGCCAGCTCGACGCGGATGTCGGCGCCGCTGGGGCTCTCGTACTTGCCGGTCGCACCGAGGTGGTACTTCACGTCGCCAGAACCCTGAACCGAGGTTGGATCGATGTGACCTTCGAACTCCTTGAAGATCTGGTCGTAGCTTTTACCGATCACGTTGGCGAGGACGCTGAGGCGACCACGATGGGCCATACCGATCGCCGCCGAATCGAGGCCGGTGTCTGCGGCCATCGACAGGATCTGGTCGAGGATCGGGATGGCCGACTCCGCGCCTTCGAGCCCAAACCGCTTGGTGCCGACGTACTTGGTCGCCAAGAACTTCTCGAAAGCCTCGGCTGCATTGAGTCGCTCGACGATGCGCTGCTTGCGCTCTTTGCTGACGGCCGGCTGCGCCCCTTCGACCTTCGACTGGATCCAGCGATGCTCGGCGAATTCCTGGATGTGCATGTACTCGATGCCGATCGTGCGGCAATACGCGTCGCGCAGAACTCCCAGCAGATCGCCGAGCTTCATCTTCTCGTATCCGCCAACACCGCCGGTGAGGAATTCGCGATCGAGATCCCAGATCGTGAGGCCGTATGTCGCCGGATCGAGCTCGTCGGGAAGTTTGGGTTCCTTCCAACGCAATGGATCGAGATCGGCGATGAGATGGCCGCGGACGCGGTGGACGCGGATGAGCGTGGCGATCTGCATCTGCTTGTGCAGCATCGCCTCTTCACTGTCGATCGGACTGTGATCGACGCGCCACTTCACTGCCTCGTACGGCACGCCGAGACTCTTGAACACTTCTTCGTAGAAGCCGTGTTCACCGAGCAGCAACTCGTGCACACGCTTCAGGAACATGCCGCTCTCGGCACCCTGAATGATGCGGTGGTCGTATGTGCTGGTGATCGTGACGACCTTGCTGACACCGAACGAACCGAGAGCGCGCTCGTCGGCACCTTGGAACTCGGCCGGATAGTCGATGGTTCCGACGCCGACGATGACGCCTTGGCCGGGCATCAACCGCGGCACGCTCTGAACCGTGCCGATCGTGCCCGGATTGGTCAGCGTGATCGTGGCACCTTGAAAATCACTGACCGCCAGCTTGTTGCCTCTGACCTTGCGGATCAGGTCTTCGTAGGCGGCGAGGAAGCCGGAGAAATCGAGCGAGTCAGTATTGCGCAGCACCGGCACGACAAGCGTGCGTGTGCCGTCGCCTTTGTCGACGTCGACGGCCAGGCCCATGTTGACGGTCGGATTGTGGATGATCCGCGGCTTGCCGTCCGCGCCGGTCGTGAACGCATTGTTCATGTTGGACACTGCGTCGGCGATAGCCCGTACCACTGCGAAACCGATGAGGTGGGTGAAGCTGACCTTGCCCTGACCGCTGCGGCTGCGGTAGCCGTTGATGACTTTGCGATTGACCTCGAGCAGCTTGGCGGGAATGTTGCGGAAACTGGTTGCCGTCGGAACCGACAGGCTGCGCTCCATGTTGGCCGCGATCGCTGCGCCGGCGCCGCGAATGGGATCGCCCAGATCCGCCGGTGCGGGTTGGGCGGGCGTCGGCTGGGCCGGTGTTCCGTTGGAGGCTGCAGGCGAAGTCGACGGTGGTGGAGCTGCAGGCGCAGCAGCGATGGCGGGCTTGTAGTCGGAGAAGAACTCGCGCCAGGTCGCGCTGACCGAGTCGGGATCGGATCGGAATTGCTCGTACATTTCTTCGACGAGCCACGAGTTCGCCCCGAAGGCCGGCCCAGCAGAATCGATTGCGGTCATCGTCGTCTGAGCGTACTTGTCGGGGTCCGCTTTCGAGGGCTCGCTGCAAGTGACTCAGGCCGGTTGCTTTTCCGAAGTATGCACTTATATATTCATCTGATGAAATTCCGGACCCTCGCCGTCGTTCCGTTGCTCGCCCTGTCGCTCGTGGGTTGTGGCTCGAGTGACGGTGGCAGCGGAAGCGGTGGAAGTGCGACGTTGCCAGCAGACACCTTGGTCATCAAGGCCACCGAGGGGATCGCCTGGGATGCGACGTCGTACGCCGCCACGGCTGTCGGCGGGAAGGTCAAGATCGCCGTCGAAAACGACTCCAGCCTGCCCCACAACCTGCACTTGCTCGACTCCGACAACGTTGACGTCGGTCTTGCCCTCAGCGTGGCAAACCGCGGCGAGGTCAAGAGCGACGACTATCCGCTTGCACCCGGCACATACAAGGTGATCTGCACCATCGCCGGTCACGGCAACATGAAGGCCACGTTGACCGTCACGTAGTGGTGTCGTGGCCGTCAGGCCCGCAGCAGCACTTCGGTCATGATCAAGAAGATGACCCACAGGCCGAATGCGCTGATCAACAGATTGCGCACGCCAGGACCGTCGTACATCATGTTGAGCCCCTTGTTGGGCGTTGCCTTCCACGGCAAGAGACCAAGAGCATTCAATTCCATCACGATAATGATGATGATGGCGATGGCCCAGTAGGCACCCATCTTCCCGCTGGCGACTGTGGTGACGACGATCGCTGGGCTGTGCGACTTGAACACCATGAAGAACAGCATCGAGACCGAGAACACCGTGTTTTGCCGCGACGCCATGAACGCCTTGCGGCCGGCTGCAGCAGCGGCCGGGTCGGGCTCGCCACCGGCAACGACATTGGCGGCGTTGGCAAGCACGACTTTCTGATTTCGCCAGATCACGCCCCACACATTGAGCATCATGATGGTGCCCAGCAGCATGCCGGTGCTGATCGCGATGCCGCCGGCCTGCTTGCCGAAGTCGTTGGCGAAATAGTCCTTGGTGACGATCGCGATCAAGATGCCGGTGACAAAGGTGCTGATCGCCGCCCACCGGAACCACCACAGGGCCCTGCGCGCCACCTTGTCGATGGCAATGTTGCGGGCACGGGCCTCGTCGCCGTACTCGGCGAACGCCGGGACCTGCACGAGGTTGAAGTAGTACAGCAGGCCGATCCAGGTGATGCCCGCCAGAATGTGCAACCACCGGAAGCCGAACTGACCGAGCGCTGCCCGGCTGAAGAAACTGTCGACTGCAAGCACCGTGATACCTCTTTCGTT
>JAENVT010000507.1 GCA_016650435.1 Ilumatobacteraceae bacterium | reverse complement strand
GGCCTAGGGTCACGGCGTCGGCGAGGAGGGCGGTGGACATTGCCGGCGCGGAGGTGGCGGGGATGGCCACCATCAACTCGGATTCTCCGACATCGACCACGAGGCCGGCGGCGACAAGGTGGTCGGCGGAGTAGACGCCGAGGTGATCCCCAACAGCGAAATGGTCGACGGAGGCCGGCACGGCAAAGGCCGTCCAGCCGTCGGGAACGAGAGCCGCAGTCCCACTCGCGGAAACATCGGCGTCGGTGACGATCTCGCCGGGCCCGAGATGTTGTCTGGCAATAGCCCCGCTCGGCACGTCCATCACGGCGGCACGTGGAACGACCGCGATCGGAACGTCGCGGCGTTCAGCGGTGATCGGTTGTCCGGGTTCGAGTGCAGCTGTCGCCATCCACACCGACCGCTGTTCGCCCCACGATCGGCGTGCTGCGTCGACACCCGCCACGGCCCCAGCCGCACCGAGGCCCACACCACCGGCGAGCACGGCGATGACCAGCCAGTAGGTCCACGGGTGCCGGGCCACCATCAGGCGCACCCAGGCGAGCTGATGCATGCGGACCTCCCTCGACACATCGAGTCGACGATTCGGGGGAAGTCGGGGCCGACTGTATCGGCAGTGCTATCCGTTCAGTCGGAGCCGGAACTCGTCTTCGCCGGAGTCGATGGCTTTGCGACGGGGGTGGTGGAGGTCGTGCTGGAGTCGCTCGATTTCGACGCCCCGTTTGAAGACGCCGAGTCTGACGACGACGAGGAGGCGGATGATGATTCCGACGACGGCGTGGTCGTCGACGACGCCTTCGACTTCCCACCACGACTGTCGGTCTTGTAGAAACCGCCACCTTTGAACGTCACGCCGACAGGAGTGAACACCTTCTTGACTTTCAACTTCTTGCCCGAGCCGGGATGTTCGGCCTCGGTGAGGGCATCGTCGGTGAACGCTTGTTGGACCTCGATGGTCTCGCCGGTGTCGATGAACTTGTAGACGTAGGTAGGCATGTCGGCTCCGCCATGTGCGTTAGCAGTCGATGTGTTCGACTGCTAATGCTAGCGGCAACGGGTTGCGCCGTAACATCCCCGGCATGCAGGTTCGTACCGCCGTCATACCCGCCGCGGGCCTTGGGACGAGGTTCCTTCCGGCCACCAAGGCCGTGCCGAAAGAACTCCTGCCGATCATCGACACCCCGGCCCTTCAGCTGATCATCGACGAGGCTGTCGGTGCAGGCATCGACCACATCGTCATCGTCACCAATCGCAACAAGCCGGCGATCGAGGCCTACTTCGAATCGTCAGACGACGTAGTCGCCAAGTTGCGCTCGACTGAGCGGCACACGATGGCCGACCGGCTCGAGGCCATCGGCCGCGACGTGCGTGTCAGCTTCGTCCATCAGGATGCGCCACTCGGTCTCGGGCACGCCGTCGGGTGCGCGGCCGGCGCCGTCGGCGACGAGCCGTTCGCGGTGCTCTTGCCCGACGAGCTGATGGGTGACTCGTCGCTGCTCGATCAGATGTCCCGACTATGCGAATCGTCCGGTGGAGGCGTGGTCGGTCTCAAACGAGTTCCCCGCGATCAGCTCAGTTCGTATGGCGTCATTGATCCGTCGTCCGAACTCGACGAGTCTGGTGTCGTCGCGATCCGGACGATGGTCGAGAAACCAGCTGTGGAGGATGCACCGAGCGATCTCATCATCATCGGGCGCTACGTCTTGACACCCGATGTGTTCGCCGAGATCGAGCGCGTGCAGCCGGGCACTGGCGGCGAGATCCAGCTCACAGATGCGTTGCGTGTTCAGGCTGCAAATGGCCCGTTTCATGGCGTGCTGTCCAACGTCGAGCGTTACGACACCGGCACTCCTCTGGGATGGTTGACAGCGGTGGTCGACATCGCGCTCGGCGATCCGGCGATCGGCGACGAGTTCCGTTCGTACCTCACGTCTCGGCTGCGCTGAACTTGTCTGGACTGAGCCGGCGGAACCTGCCCGGGTAGTCCAGCAGCAAACCGTGCTGGTCGACCTCGAACTCAACGGAATGATCGTCGTCCGCGAACGCCCACCGATGGGTGTCGAGCCGCAAGTAACGGTGCGTCGCGGGTCGCACGGCGAGTGTCTCGACATCGACGGTGACTACCGGAAGCTCAGCACTGTCGCCCACGTGCAGAGGCAGCCGTCGGATCGGCAGTGAGTTGGTGAACGGCGTGCAGGCCAGGTCGATGTCGTAGCAGCCGTCGAGCTCGATCCGGTGGGCGCCGTTCATCTCACCCCACCGGGCGGAGCCATTGGTTTGCAGCCACAAGTCAGGCTCGTCGAGATCGCGGAACAGCAAGAACTGGCGCATCTGCCACGATGCCGATAGCCGAACGACGTACTGCACACGCTCGCGGGCGACCTGGCCGCTGATGGTCCAACCCTCGTTCTCCCAGCTCAGTTCGGTGACCTCGACGT
>JAENVT010000506.1 GCA_016650435.1 Ilumatobacteraceae bacterium | reverse complement strand
TCTTCTGGCCCCAGTGACGAGCCGGTCGTATCGAAGCTGTCGCTGCCGGAACTGTCGTCGGTCATAGTCGCGATTCCACAGAATCAGCCTCTTCGAGACATGGGCCAGCGACGTCGGGCACGGCCGAGACGCTGTCGGGCAGCGCTGCGACCTCGATCCGTTGAATCGGACTGTCGCTGAACGTCATGCAAGGACTCTCATTCCGACGACCTAGAACCCATTCGCTCAATGGTCTGGCCGTGCTTACGGTAACACTTCGGCCGAGATCGCGAAAGGTCACGACGGCCACAACGACCACCGACGCGTGTAGCGCGAAGATTTGGAGGCGAACCGCTCGCCATCTCGCCCCTTCGAATCGAGTGATCAAGCCCGGGCGACCAGAGCCACGCACGTGCGAACGAGGAGCCGCTTGTTTGTATCCCCGAATAAACGGGTACTTCCTTGTCAATCAGATCCCAGGACCCCAATGCACATTGCGCTACAACGAGCCCGCACCATGCTGAGCCGGGCGAAGAAGCATTGCGCTCGTTAGTTTGCATGGTCGGGGTGTCAGTTCTATTGGTGCCAAATCCGCTTCGAGTACTCCCCAAATGAGCGTAATAAAATCGCTGTGGGCCTCAGTCCAAGGTAACCCTGTACTCATGCAGCGCGTGAACGGCTGGCTAACCATATTTTGGTTGGCCATGATTCCAATTTCGATCGGACTCGGACTGCTCAGCAGCGTGACCTACGTCGCGGCGCTGTCGCTGTGGGCGCTCGTCTCTGGACACTGGTCTGCCTGGCAGGCCGCCAGAGTCGAGGTCGAGCAAATGGCCGAAGCCCAAGAACTGCAAGACAACCCCGTTGAAATCCGCGTCGTCGAGAAGATGATCGAAGGCACAAACCTCGCGGCAGCCCCATCGAACCCGGCCAACCAAACCACCACCGCCTCCTCCGCAGCAGCCGATCTCTCGACGCCGAGCATGGAGCAACGCCTGGCACAGATCGCCGAGCAGCTCACCGACCTGCACCGCGACCTCACTGCTCGCTCACTCTCCGAGCCCTAGATTCCGTCCGGCCTTCGCCCAGAACGTGAGGGCGAGACACGGTGTCTTCCGCGATACTGGTCCCTACGGGAAGACGACCGTCCTCATTCCGTCCTGCTCCGTGTCATCGCCCTGTTCGCGGGTGGTGTCGTGATATCACGAGTGCATGACGAAGCAGACAACCGTGCGGCTCCCCGATGAGCTTGCTGACGAGGCCGAGGCGGTCGCTCGCGTTCATGGCACCAGCGTCAATCAGTTGATCATCGATTCGTTGGCCACCGAGATCGAACGAGTTCGGTCGGATGCCGACTTCATGAGTCGAGCCCGGCGGCTCCTCGAGCGCGACCGAGAGATCATCGATCGTCTGGCGGAGTGACTCGGTACCTCGACCTCGCCGAGTTCTTCTGGTTGGCCGAGCAGGTCACCGGTCTCGACACCACGACGCTTGTCAAGGCGAGCCGCGTTGAGCTGGCGGATTCGGCGGCACCCTTTGTGCACCTCACCGCGGCTGACGAGGACGGCTGCAGGAGCACATCGCGGCGCATCTGGCGCGTCCCGTAGCCGGCGTTCTGGGATGGTCGCGAAGTAGGCGTCGGCGCGGGTCGACGAAGTCCAGTCCGTCACCATTCGGGCCTCACGGAACTCACACCTGCTAGCTGTGTACGGCGTAGGTCGGATCGGCGCGAGCGCACTCGTTCGCCGTGCGGACTTGTCATGCGTGAGATCACCGGGCAGCATTGCCACAGCGCACTATCCGACATTGCGGCACACGACGCGACATTCAAAGAAATGAGCGAACGGGATGACGATCTTCGACGACTTGCGAGCGAGCCACGAGATCCTGCGCGCGCTCGCTCGCACGATGACCCACGCTCGGGCTTCCGCCGACAACCGCCGAGCCGCGTTTCTCGCGCTTGCCCACGAACTCGACGCGCACGCTACAGCCGAGGAGCGCCACTTCTACGTACCGCTGCTCATGGATGATGCCGGGCTCTCCGTCAGTCGCCACGCATTGGCGGATCACCACAAGGCCGAGCAACTCGTCGAGCAGCTACGTGGGGTAGATCCCGCTACCGATCGGTTCGGTGAGCTCGCCAAGCAACTCTCCGCGGAGGTGCGTGACCACTTGGACGAAGAAGAGCATGGGACCTTCCAGCTCGCGGGGAAGCTCCTGTCCAAGACCCGACAGAACCAGCTCGCCCGCGAATATCGGGCCGAGTACGGCAAGCGCGGCGGCCCGTACGCAATGTGAAGAAGCCCTCCGCGATCTGCTGAACGGCAAGAGCGGTACGCAGCAATCCCACGACTTACGACGCGCGAGGGTCAACGTCGGCGCTGCGCTCGGGTGGATGTCGTGGGCTCGGTCGATCAGTCAGACGTTCCGAGCAAGCCGGACGCCAGGGGCGAGTCGCTCGGTGAGTTCACCGGCCACGTCTACAAAGCCGGGAACTCGGCCGACCTACCACCGCCGCTTCACGTCCCACAACACGGTCGCCTACCCGGCGCTACGGGCAGCCGCGCTGGTCGTGGAACTGAGTGGTATGGGGGGCTACGTGGGCTTCCTAGCGGGAGCGGAAATTGACGCTCGCATCGGATTCTTGTGGGGCGATGAGCGGATCCTTCGTCAGCGACCCGCGGTCGATGACGTAACAACTCGCATGCCTTGGGGAATCAGCGATCCGCTTCCTACGTCGCGACCGTCACCGCGTCATCGACGTGGACATCGCCAGGTGTGTTCACGTGCGTCCACACACCGAGAGTTCCGCCGTGATGACGAGCCAGGGTCTTGTAGATAACAAGGTCACGGACGAGCTCGGGCTGCGGTCGGGTAACCATCGTGCAGCGAATACACCCCTGGCGCGGCACGACAGCAGCCGAGCCGATGTGGAGCCTGAACCCGCACCAGTTGTCCTCGAGCCAGTCATCTCCGTCGGCACCGATCAGGAGGTTGGGCCTGAATCGGCGCACGCTCCAATCACCCGCCGGGTACAGCGCTGCACCGGCCCGCAGACTGGCAGTCGTCAACAGCAACAGCGGCATGGCGTCAACGAACCGGTCCGGGGGCATCGTCCACCCGATGGCTTCGCTGGTGTCGTCCGTCGCATCAGCGAAGTACTCGGCCTCGCCCCCAGCCGCGCCGACGGCCCCGACGAGAGTGACGGGCCGCCGAAGCCACTTGGACAGGGCGGTGTTGGTCTCGGACCCTTGGCCGCGACAGACCTCACCGGACGGGAGCACGATATCCGGCTCGCCATCGTCGGCGAGGGACGCTGCGGCGAGGAGCAGTTGAGGCTCGCGACGCCCGGTGAGGATCCTGCCCGTGGTCTCGTCGCGAACACCCCAGCACCGGTCGCCGCGCAGACCACTGTCATCGAGGATCGCTCCCGACAGCCTTTCGCCCTGCAGCGACTTCACGGGGTAGCGCCAGATCTCCTCGATCCGCAAAGATCTCGGTGCGGCCGTATCCACGCGGTGAAGTATGGCACCGTGACGAAACCTGGCTTCTCCGCCCACCGGTTGCCACCGCGCACGATCCGAACGCACCGGGCGCTCCACGAACCGCTGTTATACGGGTGATCGACGGGTCCTGGGGTGGTGTCATCGAAGCACAGTCCGGCGCGGATGCGAGGTTCGGAGCGCTCGGCGTGAGTCGCCGGCGGGCGTCGTTCCGGTCGCGTGTTCTGCGTGCCGGTCATTCGGTTTACTGCTGGCTGACGTCGGGAGTCGATCGGCGTGTCTCAGCACATCGACGCAATGGCCCGCGAACTTCTGCGTTCCGGCGCACAATTCGTTGATGCGCTGCCCCGTTCGATCTAGCGCGAAGATCGCGTCCCCGGCGCGGCGGACTAGTCGATGGCTGTCGACCACACTGATCGGCGCGGCGACTCTCGTCATGACCGCGCTGCCCGTGTGGTACCTGCTCGTCTGACACGTGTAACAACGGATGTCCCGCGGGCCGCGGCCTTTGCACCACGGAACTTGTTCACGGCCGGACGCAGCCGGCCGCAGCGTGAGGACGAAGAGCGCCTATCCGGAGCGCGGACAGTGAAAGAGTGCGCAGATGCGTCGGTTCCTGAGAAACAACGGTTTGTCCATCGTGCTGATCGCTGCATTCCTTCTCATCTGGCTCATCGGACAAACCATCAGCGGCATGCGCACGTATAACGCGGAACTCCGTCAGGCCGACCAAGCCGAAGTGTCGTTCGGGCGTTACCTGACAACAGCGCACTTCGGCGAGGCAACCTTCGAGAACTGGGAATCCGAGTTCTTGCAGATAGGCATGTACGTGATGCTGACCGTCAAGCTACGACAACGCGGTTCCGCCGAATCCAAGCCCATGGACGAGTCAACCGACCAAGACGAAGACCCCAACGACCACCGTCACGATCCCGACGCGCCGTGGCCGGTCCGCCGAGGGGGCATCTGGCTGACGGCGTACCGAAACTCACTCGGCGTCGCCCTACTCGCAATGTTCGCGTTCTCATTCGTTCTGCATGCCTGGACCGGCAGCCGTGAGTTCAACCACGAGCAAGCCGCCGCCGACTCGGTCGATCGCGTGAACACCTGGTCCTACCTGACTCGCTCACAGTTCTGGTTCGAATCGCTGCAGAACTGGCAATCCGAATTCCTCGCCGTCGCCGCTGTCGTGCTCCTCACCATCGTGCTCCGCCAACACGGCTCACCCGAATCCAAACCAGTCCACGCCCCCAACAGCGCCACCGGCAGCTGAAACCGTCGCTACGGCTCGACCGGGCCGCCGGCCGGGCTCTGGTCGTTGCGACAGCCTTGTTGCGCGTTGGCGGCGATGGATGACGCGAGCAAAGACTCGAGGCCACCGCAATAGCTGCTGGCCGCAGCAGCAGCTTCGGTGGAGATTGCGAGCCAGCCGACATCGCAGGAACGAACTGGCAGCCATCAATCGAGATCCCAATGGTCCTCGCGGTCCACCCGGCGGTCTGGGCGGCCGACCAGGCCCACCGAGGGAAGGATAGACCTGACGGCGGGCACGCCGAGGTGGCGTTTCGACCTCCCGCGGTGTCCCAGAACGCGGTCCCGAACACTGATTTCGGCATCCCCGAAGTGTTGTTATACGGGTGATCCAGCGGTTGCGGGCTGGGGGTTATGTAATCACGCCGGCGTGATGTTGTCGATGCCGTCGAGTAGGCCGGTGAACAGTTGGGCGCGGTCGTGTTGGTCGCGTTCGGTGGCGTGGTCTCGTTGGCGGATGAGGATGGGGATGAACTCTGGTCCGGTGTCGAAGAAGCCGCATCGTTCGCAGATGGTTTCGAAGTTGCAGTCGAGTGTGGCGGGGCGGGTGCAGTGGCCGTTGCCGAGGAGCCGTCGATGGTCGGCAGCGAGGCGACGCATGTTGGTGCCCTCGACGTTCGCGGGGAGCGGGTCTGCGTTCCGGTAGTTGGCTTCGACGGCTTCGGTGACGCGGAAGTATTCGTCGGCGACGGTGCGGTCCGAGATCCGGGCGTAGACGAGGGTCATGCGCATCGTGCGATGCCCGAGCAAGGCGGCGATTGCTTCGAGACTCATGCCGCGGTTGATCGCTTGGGTTGCCAACGTGTGGCGCAACTGGTGCGGGTGAACCGGACCGACACCGGCCCGCTTGGCGACAGCGGCGACGTAGCGGTGAATGGTGCGCCGCTCGAAGGGTTGCCCGTCGTCGCGTTCAACGAGCCGATCCG
This sequence comes from Ilumatobacteraceae bacterium, assembly GCA_016650435.1. The sequence continues at coordinate 1,849 of JAENVT010000506.1, read as the reverse complement.
ACCGCGGCGTGGGTCGCGTCGCCCGGTAGTTCCTGATCAGCTCGACCAGGATCGGGTGCAATGGGACGTAGCGGTCGTTGTGGAGTTTGCCGATCGGGATCCGCAGCCAGTGGGTGTCGCCGATGTGGATCATCGCGTCGTCGGTGAGCGCGGCGAGTTCACCGGCGCGCATCCCGGTGCGGGCGAGGAGCTCGACCATCAACCGGCGGCGCGGGTTCGGATCGGTGGCGAGCGCGGCCATGAACTTGGCGGCCGTGGGGTCGTCGAGGAACTTCGGGAGTGCTTCGTCGGGTTGCGGGAAATCGCCAGGGAAGACCGGCACGCGTGCCGGTGCGTCGGGGTAGTCCCAGTCGATGAGCCGTTCGAAGAACGTGCGCAGCAGACCGAGGCAGTGACGGATCGTCGTTGGTGTCAACGTCGGGGTCTTCTTGCCTGGTCGCGCAGCGAGCCACCGTTTGTAGTCCTCGATGTGACGGCGTTCGATCCGGGCGACGGTGACGCAGCCGGGGTCGGCGCTGGTGACCCTTCCGGCGAAGAACCGCAACGTCATCGAGTACGCGTCGACCGTGGTCGCCCGGGCAGACACCGCGAGCTGGTCAAGGAACGCCATCATCGTGGCAACCATCCGAGGTGCTCGCGTCGAGATCTCGGTCCAGGTGATCTCCTGGTTCGACACCGGCGCGGACCGATTTGTCGACACGGCAAGTTGGGCGCGTTGGGCGGTCATCGTGCGACCCCGATCATCGCTTGCGCCTCGATCGCTTCGACAGCGCGCCGATACTCATCAGCCAGCCAGCTGTCACCGAGGTGCAGATACACACGTGTCGAAACGATCGAACGATGACCGGCCTGCGCCTGCACCGCTTCGATCGCCATCCCGGCTTGACGCAACCTCGTGAAGCACGTGTGCCGCAACTCGTGACACGTGCCGCGTTCCAGCCCGGCCCGAGCTCGTGCTGCAGACAGGATCTCGTCCAGCCCGTCCGCCGACAGGGGCCGACCGCGTCTGGGTCCTTTGAGCGCGACGAACACCCGGTCGGTCACCGCGTCTGGCGGGCGTTCGTCGTTCAGATAGCGGGCAACGGTCGCGAAGAACGTCTGTGAGATCGGCACCAGCCGTTGATGGCCGCCCTTGCCGTCGGCGATGAACACCCGCCACTCGCCGAGACGAAGATCACCGAGGCGCAAGCCGAGCACCTCACAGCGGCGCAGCCCGCCCAACACCATCGCTTGGATCATCGCCCGGTCCCGGTCGGTGCGCAGCGCCCCCGACAACGCTTCGACCTCACCGGCCCCGAGGATCTGTGGCAGGCGACGCACGCCTCGAACGAGTGGCACGCCACGCTGGCCTCGATGACGGCTGCGCCGTGTCGGGACCCCACGCGGGACAGGGTTCGACATCACCCCGGTGTCACCGCGCACGACCAGATAACCGAACAAGCTCGACACCGCCGCGAGACGGCGTTTGATCGTCGCTGCCGACAACCCGCGGCCACCATCGGAGATCCGCACCAGATTCTCCGCGCCCGGCCTCGGCCGCTGCTGGCTCGTCACGAACGCGAACACATCCCTCGGCGTCACATCCGCTGGCTCCTTGCCGACGACATCGAAGAACACCTTCAGATCGTGCGCGTAGGCCCGCACCGTGTTCGCCCGGCAGCGGCCCGCTGCGAACTCCAAGAACTCATCGATCAACGCGTGACCGACCCGATACGTGCGTCGGCCGTCAGGCTCAACAACACACTCGAACGACAAGGACCACACCACAAGCACCACCTCCAGTTGTCGGACTCCGATCCGAGAAAGGCTTCTCGGACCGGTAGCCCTCAACGTGGATCACCCGTATAAG
>JAENVT010000505.1 GCA_016650435.1 Ilumatobacteraceae bacterium | reverse complement strand
TGTCGGACCTCGGCATCGAGGTACCGACCGGCAAGGCGGTTCCCGCGACCGAGGTGGTCGAGGCCGCGATCGAGATCGGGTATCCGATCACCCTGAAGAGCCTCGGGCCCGCACACAAGAGTGAGATGGGCGCAGTGCGCGTCGGCCTGCGAAGCGACGAGGCCGTCGTGGAGGCGCTTGCCTCGATTCCTTCGTCCGAGCGCTACCTGGTCGAAGCCACAGTGACCGATGTCGTTGCCGAGGTGTTGGTCGCTGTTCGCCGCGACCCACCGGTCGGCTGGCTCGTCTCGCTGGGATTCGGAGGAGTGACCACCGAGGTGTGGGGCGATGTCACCCATCTGCTTGCACCGGTGATCCCCGACGACGTTCGCCTGGCGTTGACCAAGCTTCGCAGCTACCCACTACTGACCGGGTTCCGCGGCCGACCGCCAGCCGATATCCACGCGTTGGTGTCGCTGGTCGTCACCCTGACCGAGGCAGTCGTTGGCACCAGCGCCGTCGAAGTGGAGCTCAACCCCGTGCTGGTCGGGCGCCACGGCGCGACCGCAGTCGACGCCCTGTGGTTGGAGGAGGATCAATGACCGGATTCCACGTCGAATTGCACGGCGGCACCGCCCTCGTCACCATCGATCGGCCGAAGGCCAACGCGATCGACGCGGCGACCAGCAAAGCGATGGGCGATGCCTTCGCACGGCTCGACGGCGACCCCGAGATCCGAGCGATCATCCTCACGGGAGCGGGTCCGAAGTTCTTCTCAGCGGGTTGGGACCTGGCGGCAGGCGAGGATTTCGATAGCGACTACGGCGTCGGCGGCTTCGGAGGATTTCCCGAACTTCCCAACCGATCCACCCCGGTCATCGCAGCTGTCAACGGATTGGCGGTTGGCGGCGGGTTCGAGATCGTCATTGCAGCCGACCTGATCGTCGCCGCTGATCACGCCCAGTTCTGGCTTCCGGAGCCAGCGCTCGGGATCCTTCCTGATGCGGGTGCCGTGAAGCTGCCGCGCCTGCTTCCTCCGCACGTCGCCCGCGACCTGCTGTTGACAGGCCGACGAATGGACGCACAAGAAGCACATCGTTGGGGCCTAGTGAGCCGGGTGGTGCCGGCCGACGAATTGCTCGCCGCAGCGCACGAGGTGGCCACCGCGATCGCGGTCTCGGCACCGCTGAGCATCGCCGCGCTGCTCGACATCGAACGCCGCACCATCGGCCTCCCGCTCGACGATGCGATGTCTTCGCTCAAGTCGCTGCCGAGCTACCGCCGGGCGATCGATTCGCAAGATGCGGTCGAAGGACAAACCGCCTTCACCGAACGCCGCCCCCCAACCTGGACTGGCCGCTGACATGACGGCCGAGGACAAGCAGAACCTGCAGTCGATGCGGCGGCGCCCTCAGCCCCGGATTCATCGAGGACACGGGACAAGGTGCCTGTGGACGGGCCCTTGATCGGGTCCGTCGTGTTTGTCGCGATCGGATTCTTCTTAGCGCTCACGCCGAGAACGTTCGTCTCTCCTGGTAGGAGCTCGCTCGCGGTTTTCCGAGTCGTCGGTATCGCGGATTCCTCCGGTGGTTCCGCTCACGTCGCGGCCGCCCTTAGCACCGAACTGCCGCTCGGCACTTGCATTTCAGATCGCGATCGATATGGCCGATGAATCGACTATGCGTTCCGTCTTGCGAGTTGTGGCCCCAGTCGTCGCGTTCCTCGCCGTGTTATACGTGCCGCCCGTGCGCGACTTCTATGACGCCCGTGTCGCGTCCCTGAGCAAAGTGTTCGGGCACAGCGTGCAACACGTAGTCGATGACATGTCCACGACGACAACGTCTACGCCGTAAGGGGAGGACGGGGCTTCGGAGGTCGTGCCGCAGCGCACCAGAACTGCCTGGTTGAACGCACTCGAAGAGTCATATTCGGTCGTTCTCGTGAGCGCTCGAACGTGCAGTCAGTTTGTGTCCTCACCGGAATCGCGATCAAGCATGCGAACCCGCACACAACTGCCGCTTGGCGCTGGACACACCGGGCTTCGATCGACCAACCTGTCGTCGTGGTCGCACTAGAGCGCGGCGCCGATCCCCGGAACTGGAAGCTCGATGTCGATCAGGCCTCCATCGATTTGTACGTCAGCCTTCTCGATGCGCCGCGGGTGCTGACTGCCGACGAAGCGACCAGGATGTTTGTTCTTGTGAACGCGTGGCGCGGACACGAGCATGAGAAGCACATCGCGTTGATGGCGGCACTCAGCGAAGTTCAGCGGCTCACCGAACAGCGCCATAACTGCCAGTAAGAATGGCATTGAACGCTCTGCCGCATCGCCGCTGATCAAGTCATCGGCGTTGTTCGGGGCTCTTGAGTCGAATCAGCTCGGCGCGATCGTGGCGGTCATCACGCAGTTGCCCTTGCCCTTGGGCCGCTCATACGTGAAGCCGGCCTGCTCGTAGACGCTCCGAGTCAGGTTGTAAAGGAACGAGGGCTTGATCTTCTTCCCCTCCGGGATGTCGTGCGGATACCCCTCGACGACGCCACCGCCCGCCTTCGCGATCAGGTCGAGAGCGCCCCGCAGCGCGGCCGCGGCAACCCCCTTTCGCCGGTAGGCCTTGTCGACGAAGATACAGGTCAGCCGATAGTCCGGGAGCTTGACCAGACCTGCCTCATAGTCCTTGCGGTGATGGATGCCCGGCAGTTCCTCCGGGCTGCCGTACTGGCACCACCCGACAGCGGCATCACCGTCGAAGACCAGCGCCGCGTGCGCTCGGCTCTGCTTGACAAGTCGCTCCTTCCTGAAGCGGCCGTTCTCACCATCGGGCTCCCTGGCGGCGTCGTCCGGGTGGAACCAGAGGCACCAGCAGCCGGGTGCGCCGAACGAGGCGTTCCCCTGTCGCTCGATCAGCCGCGCGAAGTCGTCCCACGTGTCAGGCCCGAGCGGTTTGATGACGTACTTGTTCATGTCGGCACCGTAGACCGGACGGGGCCCGGCAGGCGCGGGCGAGCGGCAGCAACTACGTCGCGCTGCGGCCGAAGCCGAACAGATGCTGGCCGACTTTGCGCATCTGGATCTCCTCGGAGCCTTCGGTGATGCGATAGCGACGGTGATGCCGGTAGATGTGCTCGAAGGGCATGTGTCGCGAGTAGCCGACACCTCCGCAGGTCTGCATCGCTCGATCGGCGGCATCGCACGCCAGCCGGTTGGCTCGGTAGTTGCACATCGCCACCAGGTGCGTTACTTCCATGTGGTGCTTGTGATCCAGCATCCACGCCGTGTAGCGCACCAGCTG
>JAENVT010000504.1 GCA_016650435.1 Ilumatobacteraceae bacterium | reverse complement strand
GGCAAGACAAGTCTCGGCTTGGGCATTGCCGCCTATGTGGCCCAGACGGCTCGACGGCCGGTGCTGATCTTCTCGCTGGAGATGGGGCATACCGAGTTGACACAACGAATCCTGTCGAGCGAGGCCGAGGTCGACTCGCAGAAGCTGCGTACCGGCCGCTTGGTCGAGGCCGACTGGACGAAGATCGGCAAGGCGATCAACCGTCTCGACGTACCGCTGTACCTCGACGACAACCCACGGGTCACCGTGATGGAGATCCGTGCAAAGGCCCGCCGCATGAAGGCCCGCCAGGGTGGGCTGGCGTTGATCGTGATCGACTACCTGCAACTGATGAGTGGTGGCAGTTCGGCCGAGAACCGTCAGCTGGAAGTCAGCGAGATCAGTCGTGGTCTGAAGATCCTGGCCCGCGAGCTCGAGGTGCCGATCATCGCCCTCAGCCAGCTCAGCCGTAACCTCGAGACCCGCGGCGACAAGCGCCCAATGCTGTCCGACCTACGTGAATCGGGGTGTTTGACTGCCGACACCGTTCTTGTGCGGGCCGACACCAATGCCGAAGTTACCCTTGGTGCACTGGTCGAGTCCGGTGCAACGGGCGTGCCGGTGTGGTCGCTCGACGAGAACTACCGCCTTGCAGAGGGCACGGTCACAGCCGCCTTCTCGAGCGGCGTGAAACCCGTCTTCCGACTGAAGTTCTCCTCCGGTCGAACTATCGACGCCAGCGCCAACCACCCATTCTTGACGCTTGGCGGCTGGGAGCGAGTGGAGGACCTCGAGGTTGGTGTGCACCTCGCCACCGATAGGCACCTGTTGAACGCAGCCGAGCCCAACGCTGATGAAATTCCGCCAGAGGTCTGGGAACACATCCGCCACAAGTCCCTCGCAGAAGCTGGAATGACTGCTCGGGAACTCGCTGCGGCCATTGGGATGTCATATTCCGGTTCGGCGCTTTATAGGGCTGGCTGCTCTCGGGAGCGACTCGAACGTGTCGCGATGGCCACCGGTGATCCATGGCTCGCGGATCTCGTCACCAGTGACGTGCTTTGGGATCGGCTCATCGAGATCGAGTCGCTCGGCGAGATGGAGGTGTTCGACGCCACGGTCGAACCGCACCACAACTTCCTCGCCAACGGTGTCGTTGCGCACAACTCACTCGAACAAGACGCGGACGTCGTAATGTTCTTGTACCGAGACGAGGTCTACAACAAGGAATCGACGGACAAGGCGATGGCCGAGGTGATCATTGCCAAGCACCGCTCGGGCCCGACCGGCACCGTGCGATTGGTCTTCCGCGGACAGTTCACCAAGTTCGGCAACGCCGCACGCGGCGTGTGATGCGCTGATCGGCAGTTCGAAGCGACGGAACCGGTTGCTACCCGAGTAGGACAACGGGTAGGATCCCGGTATGAAAGTGAGTGTCAGCTTGCCCGACGACGACGTCGACTTCCTCGACTCCTATGCCGATCGGGCAGGTTTCGCCTCGCGCTCGGCGGTGGTCCACAAAGCGGTCCGACTGCTGCGCGCATCCGAACTCGGCGCCGCCTACGAGGACGCTTGGACGACGTGGGAGGCCAGCGACGACAGCGCCCTCTGGGACGCCACTGCCAGTGATGGCCAATCCTGATGCGACGCGGCGACATCCGCCTCGTCGATCTCGAGCCAGTGCGAGGCGCTGAGGCCAATAAGCAACGACCCGCGATCATCGTCAGTAACGACGGAGCGAACAGCGCCGCACAACGCCTCGGACGCGGGGTCGTGACAGTCGTCCCCGTGACGTCGAACACCGAACGCGTCTACCCCTTTCAGGTGTTGCTCCTCGCGCAGGACAGCGGATTGACCGCAGACTCGAAGGCACAAGCGGAGCAGGTCCGATCGATCGCCGTGGAGCGCATCGGTCCACAAGTCGGATCAATGACCGCCGAACTGCAAGCCGCGCTCGACGAGGCACTCAGACTCCATCTCGCGCTCTGACCAAACCACCTCGCTGCCCGCTTCTCACTGGCAGTTCTGAGCGGCCTGCTGCCTCGCGGGGTTGACCTCAGAGGTTGCGTCGGAGTAGCGAGTGGACTCGCTCCCAGTGCAACTCGGACGCCGCCCGGTCGTAACGCGGTCCGGCCGGCGCGAAGCCGTGCTCGGCCTCGGTGAGGAAGTCGACGGTGTTGACGACACCGGCCGCGTCGAGGGCGGCGGTGATCACCGGGATCGTGTCGGCTGGCGCGGTTGCGTCGTTGTCGCACCACGCCAAGTACACCTCGGCCCGCGTTCCGTCGAGGTTGAGGTGCGGCGAGTCGGGCGTGTCGCGCACGAGCCACGCGCCGTGGATCGACGCCGCGGCAGCGACGCGGTCGGGCATCGCCTTGGCGAGCGCGATCGTGAGCCCACCGCTCATGCAGAACCCGACCGCGCCGACCTTGCCGTTACGGGCGTTGGGGTCGGCGTCAGCGACCCGAAGCAGGGCCTCACCATCGCCAATGATGCTCGTCGGCGTCACCGCGCCCATCAGCTCACGGCGCTGGTGCATGTCCTCGTCGCTCATGCCGAATTCGCGGAACGGGCCACCCCGGTAGAAGAGGTACGGCAACATCACGTAGTAGCCCGCTGTCGCGAGACGTGAGGCCATGTCCTTCAATGCAGGACGGATGCTCGGGGCGTCCATCAGGTAGAGCACAACCGGATGCGGGCCATCGTGTTCGGGGTGGAAGATGAACGTGAGCATCTCCCCGTCCGGCGTCGTGACCATCTCTTCGCGTTCGACCATGTCGCGAGTCTGACAGAGCCGCCGTCGGGGTCACTTCGAGCGGAGCACGTCGCGGCGGGCACGGAACTCGGCCTCGTCGATGTCGCCCGCGCACAGCCTGACGTTCCGTAAACGATATTCAGACTCCCTCAGCGTCACGAGGTCGTCGCATGCGCCTTGCTAGCCGGGCTCGGCGCGAGAGGTACGGTCGGCTTTGGTGATCCGTCCGTGGGGCAGGATTGATGTCTTCGGGTATAGGACGGTGCCAGGTAGCGCAGATTGCCCTGATATGGAGCGGCCGCGCCAGTGCGCAGAGCGAGTCCCGGTCAGCGACGGTGTTTACGTCTGCAACGCTGGTCGCGGAATGGGCCGCCGGCGCCCATTTCGGTGCCAGCGATGATCCTCCGGACCAACGGCAGAACGAATCAGGCGACTGGCACCAGCGGCTTCCATATCGTCATCTTCGGGCCGCGTTTGTCGTGGACCGGTGCTGGATCGAGTAGCGCCTGCATTGCACGGTCGCGTTCGGCATCCGTGAACGGGCGAGTGGTGTGGCAGAACTCGACCATGTTGCGGTTCGGGTCGGTGGTGTAGATGCTGACGCAGAAATCGTGGTCGACCTCGGCGACGGTCAGGCCGTGGCGACGCCAACG
>JAENVT010000503.1 GCA_016650435.1 Ilumatobacteraceae bacterium | reverse complement strand
TCGGTTGGATCCATCGGTGCCGGCGCAACCCGCGGCGATGGCAGCACCACGTGCTCGCCGACCCACCAGCTGTCGTAGCCCAGTTCCTCGCAACGCTTCACCAGGCGCGCTGTCGCGGCCGGGGCGCTGGTTGCTTTGCTGTTGAGACCGAAAACGCCGAGCTTCACTCGCTCAACGATGCCATGGCGCCGACGGCGACACCGCACCCGGCGCGGTCAAGACGTCGTAGCCGTCGTCGGTGACCAGAATCGTGTGCTCGTACTGCGCGGTGCGCCTGCCATCGGACGTGATGGCGGTCCAGTTGTCGTCGAACACCATTTTGTGTTGCCACGACCCCAGCGTGATCATCGGCTCGATCGTGAAGGTCATGCCGGGACGCATGACGATGTTGGCGCGCTCGTCGTAGTAGTGCAGCACCTGGATGTCGGTGTGGAACTGCTCGCCGATGCCGTGACCGATGAACGCCCTGACGACGCCGTACTTGTACTTCTTGGCGTGCACCTCGATGGCCCTGCCGATGTCGCTGATCGGCCGGCCCGGTCGCACGGCTTCAATTCCGTGCCACATGCATTCCTCGGTGACTCGCACCAGCTGTTGACTGGCCGGGTCGACATTGCCGACGAAGAACGTGGCGTTGGTATCGCCGTGCACACCGCCGATGTACGTCGTGATGTCGATGTTGATGATGTCGCCGTCCTGCAACGCCCGCGAATCGGGGATTCCGTGACAGATGACTTCATTGACGCTGGTGCACACACTCTTCGGGAAGTGGTTGTAGTTGAGCGGGCTGGGATACGAGTTGCGCTCGATGCACAGATTGTGCACGTACACGTCGATCTCGTCGGTGGTGACCCCGGGAGCGACCATCTCGCCGGCAAGGCGCAACACCTCTGCGGCAACGATGCCGGCATGACGCATGCGCTCGATGATCTCGGGGGTCTTCACCCGTGACTCGGCCCATCTGATCGGCACACCGCTTTCGGCATACGGCGGACGACCGATGTGGTCGGGAACCGGGCGACGCGGGCTGACGATACCCTGACTCACTCGACCTTCGAGGGGCTTGTGACAGCGCTTGTACTTGCGCCCGCTGCCACACCAGCATGCGTCGTTGGCCTGCGGCAAAGTGGACGGCGGTTGGGCTTTCTGCAACATCGGCTTCAGTGTAACTCCTCGGCAATCTGGTGGAGCCTTGGCATAGCGTGGGCGCCCTCTATGGGATCGATCCAGGTCAGCCACGTTGGATGGCGACGTCCGGGCGGCGCCGAGCTGCTGCGCGACATCAACTTCAGCGTCGGCAACGGCGACCGCGTGGCATTGGTCGGGGCCAATGGTGTCGGCAAGAGCACCCTGATGCGGTTGATCGCCGGCGAGACAGCGGCGACCAGCGGGACGATCTCCATCGACGGCCGGCTCGGGGTGATGCGCCAACTGGTCGGTGAGAATGAGCAGACCGTGCGCGACCTGATGGTGTCACTCGCATCACAGCGTCTGCAGGATGCCGCCGCCCGGCTTGCCCGTGCTGAGGCGGCAGCTGCCGACGATCCGATGCGCTACGCGACGGCGTTGGCAGAGTGGGGGGACGCCGGCGGATACGACGCCGAGGTCTTCTGGGATGCGTGTTGCACCAAGGCGATCGGCGAACCATTTGCCGAGCTCGAACGTCGTCCGCTCAGCACCTTCAGCGGCGGTGAACAAAAGCGGCTGGCGCTCGAGGCGCTGCTGCGCAGCGACTATGACGTGCTGTTGCTCGACGAGCCCGACAACTTCCTCGACGTGCCCGGCAAGCGATGGCTGGAGGCTGAGCTGCGCGCCAGTCGAAAGACGATGCTCTTCGTCAGCCACGACCGCGAACTGCTCGCCGCGACAGCGACGAAGATCGTCACGGTCGAAGCCAGCGGCGCCTGGACACACGGAAGCGGTTTCGCCGGCTATCACGAGGCCCGTCAGGCACGGCTGGAGAACCGCGAACACGCCTTGGCGCTGTACGAGGACGAGCGCAAGAAGCTGGAAGACCTTGTTGTCGAAATGCGCCGGCGCGCAAAGATCAGCGAGACCTTCGCGCCGCGACTGAAGGCCGCCGAGAGCCGACTTCGCCAATTTCTGGAGCGCAGCGAGGCACCGGAGTTGGTCCGCGAACAGCGCATCGACATGCGCCTCGGAGGTGCCCGCACCGGCAAGCGCGCGTTGGCCGTTCGCCACCTCGAACTGCACGGCCTGACCGATCCATTCGAATTGGAGCTGTGGTACGGCGAGCGTGTCGCCGTGCTCGGCGGAAACGGCGCCGGCAAGAGCCACTTCCTGCGAGTGCTCGGTGGCGACGATTCGATATCGCACAGCGGCGAAGTTCGCCTCGGCGCAGGCGTCGTGCCGGGCCTGTTCAACCAGACCCATGAGCATCCGGAGTGGAACGGCCGAACGCTGCTGCAGATCCTGCACGACAACGATGTCGTCCGCGGACCGGCGATGGGCATGCTGCGCCGCTACGAGATGCAGGGTTGCGCGGATCAGATCTTCAACACGCTCAGCGGCGGCCAACAGGCACGCTTTCAGATCCTGTTGCTGGAGCTCAGCGGAGCGACCCTCCTCCTGCTCGACGAGCCGACCGACAACCTCGACCTCGTGTCGGCGGAAGCGTTGGAAGCCGGCCTCGCCGAGTTCCAGGGAACTGTCATCGCCGTCACCCACGACCGCTGGTTCCTACGCGGTTTCGATCGCTTCGTGGTCTTCAATGAAGATTGCGCCGTCAGCGACCACCTCGATCGCCCCGCCGAGTGGCGGTAACCGGGCGGGCTCCCCGAGGAGCAGCAGGTGATTGTTCTGCGCTGCTGCAGGTCCGTTCGATGACGCTTCCGACCGGGAGTCGGAGGCTCCGTGTCAGCGGAAAATGTTTGTGCCTGCGAATAGACGCTCCGCGCCTCTGTTCGCTCGCGCATATCGAAGAGCTGGCAACGGAACCTGCGAAGATTGGGTTGCGCGAAAGGAGGCTAGGTGGCCGAGCGGATGATCGAAGCAAACGGCGTAGAGCTGTGCACGGAGCCGTTCGGCGATCCGGCCCATCCTCCGATCCTTCTCGTCATGGGTATTGGCGGGTCGATGCTGTGGTGGGACGAGAGGTTTTGCCGCATGCTCGCTGGCGGAGGGCGGTTGGTGATTCGCTACGACCACCGCGACACCGGCCGATCGGTGACGTACGAGCCTGGCCACCCCCAGTACAACGGCGCTGACCTGGTCGCCGATGCCGCCGGTGTGCTCGACGCCTATGGTCTCGCGGCGGCTCACATCGTCGGTGTCTCCGCTGGCGGGGCCTTCGCACAGCTGCTCGCGCTTGATTTCGCCGATCGCGTGCTCTCGCTTGTCCTGATCAGTACCACTCCTGCGACGCCCGGTGAACGTGGGCTCCCACCGCCGACGGAGGAGTTTGGGCGCTTCGTGGCGACCGCCGAGGTGGATTGGTCGAACCCCGAGTCCGTGGTCGAGTACCTGGTCGGCTACGCCCGTGTCCTCAACGGGAACCGGCGCGGCTTCGATGAGACGGCGTCCCGTGAGTTCGTTCGGCGCGACATCGAGCGAACCCGCGACGTTGCGGCCCTGCAGAACCACGATGCCATCGCTGACGACGATCGATCAGGCGAGCCCGTGTCGTCGATCAAGGTCCCGACGTTGGTGATCCACGGCACGGCGGATCCGATGTTCCCGCTCCGACACGGCGAGGTGCTGGCAGAGGAGATTCCCGGCGCCACGCTGCTGCCCCTCGAGGGAGCCGGGCACGGCGTCGATGAGGCCGACTGGGAGACCATCGTTGCCGCAATTCTCGAGCACACTCGCGTGGGCCAATCGGGCTAGCTCGCGGCGACCAGAGCTGCGGCACCTACCGCCCGCTTCGGTAGTCCGGCCGACGATTGACCAGCGCTACCCGTTGTTGTACGAGTGTTTGCAGCCCATCGGAGTGTTGGCTGCGCACCCGGGGTGTTCGAAAACACTCCGATGGACGAGGCCGGCCGGGCGCCGAACTGCTCGGGCACCAAATATGCGCGGCAACCAGAACGCGCGCGAGAACCAGCGCGTCAGGCGTCGCCGAAACCTAGATCGCCGGCCCACGGGGGTGCGCAGGCATAGGGCGGTGTCCACGGGCCGCGGCCGCAGTACACCCACAGGTCGCTGGCCGCGTCGGCGCAGTTCTTCATCGACTCCTTGACGTTGTCGACAGTCCAACCTCGACGGCCGAGTTCGCCGTGCGGCTCGAACATCCCGGCGAGCGCGTTGAGTTGGAACGTGCAGTGCGAGTCGTCGCGCGTGGCCAGGTTGAAGTTGACCGTCTTCTCGTTGCAGCCGCCCTCGCGAGACGCGATGTACGTTGCCCACTGCTGTGTGGCGTCGTCGGCGCCATCCTTGGCGAACTCGTTGGCGATGGTGTTGGCGTTGTCGAGGGTGCAGGCCACGTGGTTGCCATAGAACGGGATGCCATCGCGGGACAGGTTCCAGTTGGGGAAAGGCTCGCGACCTGCTGGCCAGGGCCCCCCGGGGGCGGTGGCGACGATAGGCGGCCCGCCGCCTTGCTCGGTTGTCTTTCCGCTCCAGATCCCCATCGCCGCCAGCGTCGAAGGACCCGCGACCCCGTCAGGGCCGAGCGCCTTGGCCAGCTGGAAACCGCGCACGGCGTCGGCCGTCAGCTTGTCGTACGTGCCGCTGGCCTTCGTCAACAAGAAGCCATCTTTGATCAGCTTGTCCTGCAGGCATTTCACGGATGCACTCTTGGAGCCGATGCCCAGGCGGGCGTCGGCGAGGCACAGCGGCGGCGGCTCGCTGTCGATGCCTGAATAGATCCCCATCTGGGTCAGCGCCAGCGGGCTGGCGACGCCGTCGACGCGTAGCGGTGGATTGTTCGATTGGAAGATCGCCATCGCCTCGGCGGTCGGCTTGTCGTACTTCTGTGTGAGGGTCGAGTGGTAGAGCCCGAGGGCGGCGAGCGTGAATTGCAGGCACGCCACGCTGGAGCCCGTCGAGCCGATGGCAAGCCCTGCATCGCTCGTGCACCACGCCAGCTCGGGCACGTCGGCGCGCGCCGTCGTCGGCGCAGGCGACGCAGCCGTTGCCACGTTGAACACCAGTGCCGTTGTGACTATCAGCGTCAAGGCCCGTCGCCGCAACTTCACACACGTATTCTGCCGTGGATGGGCCGAGACCAACCCGCACCGCCGAACATCTTGCTGATCACCCTCGATCAGTTCCGCGCCGACTGCCTGTCGTGCGCCGGCCATCCCGTAGTGCAGACCCCCGCCCTTGATGACCTGGCCAGCCAAGGTATCCGCCTGACCAGGCACTACTCCCAAGCCGCTCCGTGCTCGCCGGGCCGGGCCGCGCTGTACACGGGTACCTATCAGATGAACAACCGGGTCGTAGCCAACGGCACACCCCTCGACAGCCGGCTCGACAACGTCGCCCACGCTGCCCGCCGCGCCGGCTACACGCCTGCGTTGTTCGGGTACACCGATCAGGGCGTTGATCCACGATTCGTCGACGACCCCGACGATCCGCGGCTGTCGACCTACGAAGGCGTACTGCCCGGGTTCGACCCAGTACTCGACATGAGCGGCTGGCAGTTGCCGTGGTTGCAGTGGCTGAATAGCCATGGGTACGACTTCGCCGATCCGATCACCGCGCTCGCGTGCGAAAACGAGCGTCCTGTCGAACTGTCGACGTCGACGTTTCTCACCAACGGTTTCCTCGATTGGTTGGACGACCAACACGAGCCGTGGTTCGCTCACGTCTCATACCTCCGGCCGCATCCTCCGTACAGCGCTGCCGGCGAGTTCGCCACGATGTACGACCCGGCGTCCTGCCCGGCGCCGATACCAATCCCGAATCCGGCCAATCGGCATCGTCTGTTCGACGCGCTGCTGGCCAGTCCGATCGCCGCAGCGCCCACCGACCTCGCCGACGTGGCTCGGATGCAGGCTCAGTACTTCGGCATGATCAGCGAGGTCGATGCACAACTGGCTCGCATCTGGGCGGTCTTGAAGGAGCGCGAGGAATGGCAGAAGACCGTCATCGTCGTCACTGCCGATCACGCCGAGCAGCTCGGCGACCAAGGGCTCATACAAAAGGCTGGGTTCTACGAATCGAGCTATGCCGTCTTGGGAATCGTCCGCGACCCGCTCAGCGACTACGTCGGTGTCATCGACGACTTCACCGAGAACGTCGACATCATGCCGACCCTGTGCGAGGCGATGGGCATCGACGTGCCGACACAATGTGATGGGTTCCCGCTGACGCCGTTCATGCGCGGCGAGCGACCCAGTTGGTGGCGCGACGCGGCCTACTACGAATGGGATTGGCGCGACGTCTTCATTGCTCACGGAAAACACGAATGGCCCTGGGACCGTCGGCTCGAGCGGCAGAACCTTGCCGTACGTCGCAGCCGCGACCGGGCATTCGTGCACTTCGGCGACGGCTCATGGCGATGCTTCGACCTCGCCGCAGACCCGACGTGGCAAACCGAGGTAGCCGATCCGGAAGTCGTGCTGGCCGAGGCTGCGGCGATGCTGAGCTGGCGATCGCGCAACCTCGATCGCACCATGACGGGCATGCTGCTGCAGGACGGAGGCATCGGCCGCCGCCCTGCAGCACTCCGGGCGTCAAAGTGAGCTGACGTATGCGGCGAAGCGATCGAGGCTGCTCTGCATGCCCGCCTGCGCCTCAGCACTGAGGTACATCTCTGGCACGTTGGTCTGATGGATCGTGACTTCTGTGCGGCCGTCTCCGAGATCGACGAAGGTCAGCGACGTGAGCATGCCGCCTTCGACGTCTGGCTCGGTCCAGGAGAGC
>JAENVT010000502.1 GCA_016650435.1 Ilumatobacteraceae bacterium | reverse complement strand
TTCGTCCACGAGAACCGCATCCGGCAGGCGGCCTCGTCGCTCGGCGCCGCCAAGTACTGCATCGACGAAGCGGTGGCGTACGCCAACGGCCGCACCACCTGGAACAAAGCACTGTCCACCAACCAGGGAATCCAGTTCCCGCTGGTCGAGCTGCACACCGAAGCAGCGATGCTCCGTCAGCTGATCCGGCAGACCGCCTGGCAGATGGACCACCGCCACCACAGGTCTGCATGGCCCGGTCGGCGGCATCGCACGCCAGCCGGTTGGCGCGGTAGTTGCACATCGCCACCAGGTGCGTCACTTCCATGTGGTGCTTGTGATCCAGCATCCACGCCGTGTAGCGCACCAGCTGACGCAGCATCGCCGCCTCGGTATGCAATTCGACGAGCGGGAACTGGATCCCCTGATTGGTCGACAGCTTCTTGCCCCATGTGACGCGGTTGTTGGCGTAGGCGACGGCTTCGGCGATGCAGAACTGCGCGGCGCCCAGCGATGACGCCGCCTGACGTATGCGGTTCTCGTGCACGAAGTGCTGTGCCAACTCGAGCCCGCGATCGATCGTTCCAAACACAGCGTCAGCGCCGACACGCACGTCGGTCAGCGACACTTCGGCGTGATCCGTCGGCATGTTGAACGTCCACCAGAAGAACTCGACCTTGAAACCGGGCACATCTGTCGGCACCAGAAAGGCACTGATCCCCTTCGGATCGCCGGGCTCGCCACTGGTGCGGGCGAAGATGATGTCGTGCGTCGCATGATGCAGCCCGCTGTTCCAACGCTTCATGCCGTTGAGCACCCACTCGTCGCCGTCGCGAACAGCCGTTGTCTCCATATAGGTCGCGTCGCTGCCGTGATTCGGCTCGGTCAGGCCGAACGCCAACCGGCGAGTGCCGTCGAGAAACCCTGGCATCCAACCGGCAATCTGCTCGGGTGTGCCGAAGTCGCGCATCATCAACACGGTCGGAAAGTTGCCGACGATCGAGGACTCGTTCTGCAAGTCGTTGTGCAGCCCAAGGCCTTTCGTGGCGAGGTGTTCGCGGATGATGGCCATCTCGAGGTTCGACGCGTCTCGCCCGCCGAACTCCGCCGGAAGCGCAAGGCGTAACCAACCGGCGGCGTCGGCACGGCGGCGCATCTCGCGCAACAACTCCTCCCAGTCGGCGCGCGGAACACCACCATTGTCGAAGTCGGTGCGCGCCCATTCGCGGCGGTGATCGAAGAAGCGGATGTTGTCGTCCTCGCCCTCCAACGGCTTGATCTCTCGTTCGATGAAATCGTCCAGCTGGTCGAGGGTCGATTGGATCTCGTCAGGAATCGTGAAGTCCACGATTCACGACGTTACGAGAGTCGCCGCACGTCGCTGCCACGGAGCGAGCGCCAACAGTCCGACACCGAGCGCAATGCCGGACCCCGCTGTCGTCCACCGCAAGCCGACTGCGTCAGCTATCTGCCCCTGAATCAAAGAGCCAACGGGGAACATGATGCCGAGCACGAGAAAATTGACCGCCAGCACACGACCGCGCATCTCATCGGGCGCCGATTGCTGGGTGACACTGGCAAACGAGGTAAAGGCGTACCCGTAGCACAGCCCGACGAGCGTCAGCATCGGCGCCGCCAGCCAAAGCTTCGGCGCCAACCCATACGCCACCAACGCCGGACACAGCAGCGTCACGGCACCGAACATCACACCGCTGACGCCAAACCGCTTCGTCACCGAGCCAAGGGTGAACGCCGCACCCACCGCACCGATCCCCTGCGCGGTGACCAACACCGATGTCGATCTTGCATCGCCGTGAAAGATGTCGGTCGCCATCAGCGAGACGAAAGCAATGAACGGCGAGGCGATTCCGATGGTCAACACCATCAGCACCAGCATTCGTCGCATCGCCGGGTGGGCAATGGCGAAACGAATACCGTCGGCGAGCGCCTTGAACACCTGTCGACGATCACCGTTTCGGTGTGGCACCTTCACCAGCGCGACGGCGATGATCACAGCGAAGAAACTGGCCGCGTTACACCACAGAGCCGCACCGATGCCGCCAACGGAAATCGCGATCGCGGCAAACGACGGACCAATGATCCTGCCCAGGTTCCACTGAGCATTCGACAAACCGACGCCGGCCACGAGGTGCTCACGCTCGACGAGATCCGGCAAGATCGATTGGAATGCCGGAAACGTGAATGCGCCGATGCAACCTGCCACGAAGCTGAGCGCGGCGATACCGAGCGGAGTCGCCGTGCCTCCGCCAACCCAGACAGCAAGGATCGCCGCGACCACTGATGAGAGCGCGTTGCCAGTGACGAGCATGCGCCGCCTGCTCCACCTGTCGGCCATGGCCGAGCCGATTGGACCGAGCACGCCGTTGGGCAGAAACGCGGCGGCACCGACAACAGCCGCCCAGGAAGCCTTCCCAGTGGTGCGCGCCACGTAGTAGCTCAACCCGACTGATTCCATCCAGGTACCGATGTTCGAGAACAAGGCACCGGACCACATCAATGTGAAATTTCGCGATCGAAACGGTGCGAGGGACGCCGAGGCCATGTTGATCCCGACGTTACCGGTAAGCTTTCAGCGGCGTGGCGGCTGGGATGCAGAGCCATGCCTTTGCTTTCGGAATAGCACAGTCTGGAAGAGATGCCCACCGAACTGGCACCCACCGTCGCCGAAGACAGCACCCTTCCGCTGTTCGCCGTGCCCGCCGACGTCCGGCAATGGGGCTTGCGTGTGCGCCTGGCCGATCGCAACGCAGTCAGGGCAACGCTGATGCTGATCGAGACTGCAGTGCTGTACGTCGCGTTCGTAGTGATCGGCGAGTCGCTCGGTACCTGGTGGGGTTGGATATTGGCGTGGATCGGTCTCGTCATGTGCATGATGCGAATCGATGCCGTGCATCACGAGGCTGTTCACCGCAGCCTCTTTGTGCAGCGCTGGCCGAACGACGTCATCGCCGGGATCACCGGTGCGATGGAGGGCTTCCACGGCCCTACCTATCGGTGCTTCCACCTTTCACACCACGCCCTCACGCGACGCGACCACGACCTGTCTGACCCCGAAGGCTTCTACGACGAACTGTTGACCCGGCCATTCTCGATGGGTCCCGTTCGCGTCCGAGCCCGCACGGTCTACGTGATCGGTCTGTTCATCGGCGGTGTGTCGTTCGCATTGCAACTCGTCGGCGGGGCAATCGCCACGTTCGTGGGTCGACCGCCTTCCTACATCCGCGCTGCGTCACTCGAGCGTCACGTACGACGCTGGGGGTGGTTCCCGTTCGCACTCTGGGCATCGGTCACTTCGGCAGCGATGCTCACCGGGCACGGAATCGACCTGGTGCTGTGGTGGCTGGTGCCGATGATGTTGTTCTTGTGCGGGCCGTACACATTCTTCGCGTTGCCCGAGCACTACGCGGCACCGCACAACAAGCCGATGGTGGCAGCTACCGGTTCGGTCCGCTCGACGCCGTTCTACCAATGGCTGACCCTCGATGGGAACTTCCACCTCGCACACCACATCTTCCCGACTGCGTCGTGGTGGCGCCTGTCCGATGCCGACGCACAGCTTCGCAGTGTCACGACGCTCCGCTACCCGGGGTACGTCGCCTTCCATCGCATGATCTGGCGCGATCTGGCGGCTAATAGTTCGTCTGACAATGAGGTGCAGGCGACGTAAGGAAGAAGGCGTCGGCGCGTCGCAGCGCCTCGTCGTTGCGCGCCTCGGCTCGCCGACCAGCGACCAGCGCCGACGCACGGACCCCGCCGAGCAAGATGGCGCCCAACGAGGAGTGATCCATCGACAGGTCTGGCCGGCTCTTCACCCGGCTGCAGATCGCACCTTCCGGTCCGCCGTCGATGGCCCAGCGTGTGCCGTCCGCTTCGACGACGATGCGATCAGTTGTGCCGTATGCCCGCGCGCCGAAGCACGCCTTGGGATCGCGAACATTGACCCACAGCCCATCGTTCAACGTGGTCGTCTCCAACGCGCGCGGGTTGACCAGCAGATACGGCAGTGGATCGTCGATGGGAACGTGACGGGACGTGATCGGGCCCACGAGGTCGACTCCTAGCAGGGTGTGCCAGAGAGCAGCGTGTGCGTCGGCGGTCGTTGCCACGAACTCGATGAGGTCGAGGTTGTGGGCAGGCTTGCCGTTGTTCCACTGCATCAAGATTCGGTAGACCGCGTATCCGTCGCGATGGGCAAGGTAGAACGACGGACTGAACCCGTCGCGTTCGGTCGATCGTACATCGAAGAGGAACCGGTGCCACGCCTCGCTGCGGTCGACTTCACCGGCCCGAATGCGATGGAAGCGAGACCACACCTCGGCGACATGAGACTGCGCCTCGTCGCCATCGACGAAACGCACGCTGCCCGGCTTCGGCCGAAAC
>JAENVT010000501.1 GCA_016650435.1 Ilumatobacteraceae bacterium | reverse complement strand
GTTAGCCGCCCCTTGTCGGAGATCAAGGCGGAGCTTTTCAAAGCACTCGCCCACCCTGGACGAGTTCGCATTCTCGAGGTGCTGCGCGACGGCGATCGCACGGTCGCCGAACTCATCCCGGCCGTCGGCTTGGAGTCTTCGCATCTGTCGCAGCAATTGGCGGTCCTCCGCCGGGCCAGGGTCGTGACCGCGATCCGGTCAGGGTCGTCGGTCAGCTACTCGATTGCCGACCCGGCGATCGTCGAGTTGCTGGCCGCAGCCAGGTCGTTTCTCATCAACAGCCTCAGCCTGAGCCAGGAACTACTCGCAGGCCTGCACCAACGTGGCTGACGTCCACAGCAGCACTCGCGTGAACCAGGGACGCCTCGACGGGGTGGCGACCGCAACCTTCTCGCGTATGCGCGGCCTCGCGCCCCGCCGACGTGACTATGCGGGTCTGCGGTCGTCGTGGAAGGGCGATGTGATCGCTGGTCTCACGGTAGGCGTGGTGGCGCTTCCGCTGGCACTGGCGTTCGGGATCACGACCGGTCTCGGGGCGGACGCCGGATTGATCACAGCGATCGTCGCTGGCCTTGTTGCCGCGGTGTTCGGCGGGTCGAACGTTCAGGTGTCGGGCCCTACGGGAGCAATGACGGTCGTGCTCGTTCCCATCGTGGCGCGCTACGGCGCTCACGCCGTGTTCGTGGTGTCGATGGTTGCAGGTGTGTTCCTCGTGGTCGCGGCTATCGCCCGCCTCGGCCGATACATCGCCTTCATCCCGTGGCCGGTCGTCGAGGGCTTCACCGTCGGCATCGCGGTGATCATCTTCTTGCAACAGGTACCGCCCGCTCTCGGGGTTGCCAAACCGAAGGGAGACAACACAGCTGCTGTGGCGGTGAAGGCGGTTGTCGACTCGTTCGACAACGGAAGCATGCAGGCGATTGGACTCGTTGTTCTGGTCGCCGCGGTCATCGTCGGCGTGCCCCGCGTGCGCCGGTCCCTTCCGGCATCTCTCATCGCAGTCGCAGTCGCGACGATCGTCGCCAAGGTGGCGTCGCTCGACGTCGCTCGCATCGGATTGCTGCCATCGTCTCTGCCGTTGCCATCACTGCCGCACACGTCGGTCACGCAGATCAAGGACCTGATGTCGGCCGGGATCGCGGTTGCGCTGCTCGCTGCGATCGAGAGCTTGTTGTCGGCGCGGGTTGCCGACGGCATGAGCGATGCGGCTCGCCATGATCCTGACCGCGAGCTGTTCGGACAGGGGCTCGCCAACGTGGTGTCGCCGTTGTTCGGCGGAATGCCGGCCACCGGCGCAATTGCCCGCACTGCTGTCAACGTGCGCGCCGGTGCGCGGACCCGTGTCGCCGCAGTGACGCACGCCATCGTGCTGGTGCTCGTCGTTTTCTTCGGTGGACGCCTGGTGTCCCAGATCCCTCTCGCGGCCCTTGCGGGTGTGCTGATGATGACCGCAGTACGGATGGTG
This sequence comes from Ilumatobacteraceae bacterium, assembly GCA_016650435.1. Next base: position 4,156 of record JAENVT010000501.1, on the reverse strand, counting down.
GAGATCCACAACGTCCGCGCCGTGTTGCGATCGACTCGTTCGGACGCGCTTGTGCTGGCGCTCACTGCTGCGGCGACGATCGCGTTCGATCTCATCGTCGCTGTCGAGATCGGTGTTGCCGTCGCTGTGGTGCTGGCACTTCGCCACGTCGCCCGCACCAGTGGAGCCGAGGTCGAACCATTGTCACTCGATGAGACGGTGACCGATATTGAAGAGGCTCGGCTCCTGAACGAGCACATCGTCGTCTACCGGTTGGACGGCGCGCTGTTCTTCGGTGCTGCGCAGTGGTTCCTGACGGAGCTCACCGCGGTCAGCGACGTCAAGATCGTCATCCTCCGTCTTTCCCAGATCCAGGTCCTCGATGCGACCGGCGCCCAAGCGCTTGGTGAAATCGTCGCCGAACTCGAAGCGCGAGGCATCACTGTATTCCTCAAAGGTCTGCGGCCGGGCCACCGAAAGCTTCTCGAAGCCGTCGGAACCCTCGACCATCTCGCCCACGAGCGGCACCTGTTCGACACCCTCGACGACGCAGTCGCCCACGCCAGACTCCACCTCGCTCGCGCCTGAGCGCGTGTCTCATGTGGTGATGCGGTGCCGTGCTTCTCTGGCCTCGTGGGCGGTAGCCGTCCCGAGCGCGAACTGAGCAGCCGCCTGACATTCTGCGAGGGTCCAGCGCGAAAGCTTGCCGCGCACGGCTGGGACGGCTCTGGCAGACATCGACAACGACGTGATGCCGAGCCCGGCGAAGACCGGGGCGAGCGCGGGATCGGATGCCGCTTCGCCGCATATTCCGACCGGCTTGTTGTGGGCGATGCCGGCTTTGGCACACATGGCGACCAGCGCGAGCAGTGCCGGCTGCCATGGGTCGAGAAATGCGGCGAGGGTGCCTTCCATCCGGTCAGCGGCGAAGGTGTATTGGGCGAGGTCATTGGTGCCGATGCTGAGGAAGTCGACCTCGGCCAGGATGCGTTGAGCGAGAAGAGCAGCAGCAGGAATCTCGATCATGACGCCCACCGTCGTGAGCCCTGCGGCGTGCGCCGCGTTTGCGAACTCTCGCGCCTCGTCTGCGGTTGCGACCATTGGCGCCATGACCCACAGGTTCGATTCGGGCACGGCTTCCGCCGCTGCCGCGAGCGCCTCGAGTTGAGTGTCGAGGATGTCAGGTCGCTGTTTGGAGATGCGCAACCCGCGTACGCCGAGCGCAGGATTGGGTCCTACATCGATGTCGAGGAACGGCAACGGCTTGTCGGCACCCGCGTCGAGCGTGCGGACGACGACCTTGCGCGAACCGCACGCCGAGAGCACCGCTACGTACGCCTGGCGTTGCTCGTCGAAGGTTGGCGCGGTGTCGCGATCAAGGAAGAGGAACTCGGTGCGAAACAGGCCGACGCCTTCGAAATCGTCGTCGACGCGTCCACCGAGATCGTCGACCGATCCGATGTTGTGCAGCAGTCCGACTCGATGCCCGTCTGCGGTCGCGCCAGGTCCTCGAACGGTGTCGTCGGCGAGCTGTTCGTCGGCCTGAGCTCGGAGCTCTCGCTGACGGGTGGTGTCCGGCTCAACCTCGACCGTGCCGGCTTCGACATCGACCGCAACGGTCACCCCGTCGGCAATATCCATCACACCGGGGCAGGCAACGATGCACGGCAAGCCGAGGGAGCGAGCCAGGATGGCCGTGTGGCTGGTGGTCCCGCCTCGTTCGGTGACGAGCGCGAGCACGGTGTTGGTGTCGATTCCGGACGTGTCGGCGGGGGAGAGGTCGTCGGCGGCGAGGATGTGTGGTACACCCGGCTTTGGCAGGCCGGGCATCGGCAGGCCGAGTAGAACTGCAATGACCCGGTCGCGGATGTCACCGAGATCTGCGGCGCGCTCTGCCAGATAGCCGCCGGCATCGGCGAGGAGTTCGCGGTATCCCTCGAACGCGGTGTACACCGCGTGGGGAGCGTCGTTGCGCGAGCGGATCAGCTCGTCGACCTGTTCTTGCAGGCTCGGGTCGGCGGCAATCATGCTGAGCGCGTCGAGTACGGCTGATGCGGTGCTGTCGGTTGCCTCGAGCGATTTCGCAGCGAGGTCGGCGCTGACCGTCGCCAGTGCCTGGGCCGCTGCCTGTACCTCGATTTCGTCATCGTCAACTGGATGTGCGGTGGGCAGCTCGGGCGGCCGACCCATCTTGTACAGCGGACCGATGGCGATGCCAGTTCCGACACCGACGCCTTGCAGGCGATCAGCCATCTGAAGTGCCTTCATCTGCATCGAGGTCTCGGCTGACGAGGTCGACGAGCGAGTCGATTGCTGCCCGACCGTCGGGCGAGTCGTCGTCGGTTTCCAGGGTGACGGTGGTGCCGCGCACAGCGCCAAGTGACAACACTCCAAGCATGCTGGCAGCGTTCACCGGCTTCTTGCCGTCGACGGAGATTCGAACCTTGACGGGTGCAGCGGTGGCGGCCTTCACAAACAGCGCGGCGGGCCGCGCGTGAAGTCCAGTCGCTGATCCGACTACGGCGGTCTCGGTGATCATGTGCTGCTCCTTCGTCCGATGAAATTACGGCTCGATAGTGACTTTGATGGCTTCGCCACGGGCAACGAGCTCAATCCCGTCGAGCACCTCGTCCAGTGGCAGGCGGTGGCTGATGAGGTCGTTCACGGGAACGCGACCTGTGGCGATGTAGTCGAGTGCCATCGCGTTGTGGGTGGGACTCGAGCCGTTGGCGCCGACCAATGTGAGCTCGCGGTAGTGGACAAGGTTGCTGTCGAGTGTGATCGTCGGCTTGTCCTTCGGCAGACCGCCGAACAGGCTCAGCCGACCCTGCCGGGCCAGCATCTGCAGAGCTTGCTCCTGTGCTGCGCCGGCTGCGGTGGCCGTGATGGCCACATCGACGCCGCGGCCGTCGGTGAGCTCGAGCACCCGCTCGATCGGGTTGGACGACGATGGTGTGATCACCGCGTCGGGTTGCACGAGCCGTTGTGCTTCGGCGAGTCGATCTTCGTTGAGATCGATCAGGAACACTCGCTTCGCGCCAGATGCGCGAGCCACTCGAACATGCAGACATCCAATTGGACCCGCACCCAGGATCACGACGTCGTCGCCGTTGCCGACGCGGGCGAGCTGTTGGCCGTTGATGACACACGCCATGGGCTCGGCCACCGAGGCTTCGGCGAAGCTCACCGACTCGGGGATGCGGTTGAGCCCGTCGACGGCCAGAACCTTCGCAGGCACCCGGCAATACATCGCGAACGCGCCGTCGAAGTCATAGCCCATCGACGTCTGGAATGGACAGATCGTCATGCGGCCGGCCCGACAGTCCGGGCATATGCCGCACGGGATCGCCGCGATCACCTGCACACGGTCGCCCACCTTCCACCCGTCGACCTCGGCTCCGATCTCGATGATCTCGCCGGCGATCTCGTGGCCCATCGTGCGCGGTGGATGGATGTTCTGGTGCCCGTGCCTGCTGATCTTCACATCCGTGCCGCACGTCGAGCAGTTGCGGACGCGGATCACCACGTCGCCCGGCCCCGCGACGGGGTCGGGCACGTCTTCGAGGCGGATGTCTCCAGGTGCGTGGAAACGGGCGGCTCTCATTCTTCGTCCGGAGTCAGGATGGCGACGACCTCTTCAGCCGAAGTAGCGCCCCGCAGCGCCGCCGCACGATCCTCGTCCATCAGCACCTCGGCCAGTTGGGCGAGGATGCCGACGTGTCCGTCGCCGACTGCGGCGATACCGATGCACACCTCGGCCCGGTCGCCGTGCCAATCGACACCTTGAGGAAACTGCACGACCGCGAGGGCGTCGCGCAGCACGGAGTCCTTACCGGCCAACGTGCCGTGGGGAATCGCGACGCCCTCGCCAATGAACGTGGAGATCGACTGCTCGCGCTCCAGCATCGCGTCCACGTACGAAGGATTCACTGCGCCGACGGCGACCAGCACGGCACCGACCTGACGGATCGCATCGTTGAAATCCGTGGCCTGTTGACCGAGCAGGACTGCAGTCGGGCTGAGCAGTTCGGTGGTTTGACCGTCACCCATCGATGACTCCACCCTTGAGGATCTTCTGCACGACCGCTGTGACGGCAGGATCACCGAGGAAGAGCCGGAAGGGAACGATCACACCATCGGGATACACCTGTCGGGCTCGCTCGGCGAGCCCGACATG
>JAENVT010000500.1 GCA_016650435.1 Ilumatobacteraceae bacterium | reverse complement strand
AGTCGCTCGGTGGCACCCAACGGCTGTATGGCCACCAGGGCAATCTCAACTCGGTGATCGCCAAGCAGTTCCCCGAGTTGACACAGGACGGGATCTCCGTAAATGCGTACCCCGACATCGCTGGTCCGATGTGGGACGACTACCGCGCTGCCCTCAAGCAGTACAACGCGCCGGACCTGGATTGGAACAGCCTTGCCGGGCTCGGCACGTGGTCGGCCTATCAGGCGTTCGTCGAGATCGCCGGTGGCATGACTGGTGACATCACGAACGAGACGTTCCTGAAGGCAGTCCGAAGCTCGAAGGCTGTCGACACCAACGGTATGTTCCCCACTCTCGACCTCAGCACACCGTGGAAGGGCATGGGTGGGGCGTTCCCGAGCATCTACAACCGGACCGTCACGTTCGACCGCATCGATAACGGAGTGCTCACTCTTACCGACGACCCGCCAGTCGACCTGACTGCAGCACTCGAGACGTACACCCCAGGGGGCTGATCGGTGGCAGAGGTCATCCGTTTCGCCCTGCTCGGCCTTGGCGTCGGAGCGCTGTACTCGCTCGCATCACAGGGTTTGATGGTGATCTATCGCGGGTCTGGCATCCTGAACTTCGCGCACGGTGCGACCGGGATGGTGGGCGCGTATGTCGCATGGGAGGTGGGTGAAAAGCACGGGCAACCGTTTGTGATCGCCCTCATAATCGGGGTCTTGGCGTCGTCTCTGCTCGGCGCCTTGACCCACCTCCTTGTCATGCGCCAGTTGCGACGCGCCTCGCCGCTGGCGCGCATCGTGGCAACGCTCGGTGTGCTGATCCTGCTCAACGGCGTCGCGGTGATCCGGTACGGCGCCCGCGTGACATTCGTCAAATCCAATCTTCCGACCACGCTCGTCCATCCGTTCGGCAAAGCGGTTTCGATCGACCGGTTCATCCTGCTGGGGATCGCGGCTGCTCTCAGCCTCGGTCTCTGGGCGCTGTATCGGTACACCCGCTTCGGCCTGGCAACGACTGCCGCTGCAGAGAACCAGCGGGCGGCGGCTACGGTCGGAATCTCGCCGGATCGGATTGCCGTGCTCAACTGGAGCCTCGGTTCGGGGCTTGCCGGCCTGGCGGCGATCCTTGTGTCGCCGATCGTCACCCTGCAGGTGTCGACGATGACCAACCTGGTGCTGGCGGCGATGGCCGCTGCGCTCGTCGCCGGGTTCCGATCGTTCCCGATCGCCTTTGCCGCTGGAGTGGGGATCGGCGTCGGCCAGACGGTGCTCACGAACTACGTCTCGACGCCCGGCGTGCCGACCTCGCTGCCGTTCGCGATCATCATCGTGGTGATGATCGCCCGCGGGCAGGCGCTTCCGGTACGCGGCTACTTCCTGCAGAAGTTGCCGCAGGTCGGCACAGGACGGATCAAGCTGTGGCAGGTCGCGGTCGGGCTCGCCATTGCGGTCGGCCTGACGGCCTCGCTACCGACAAACTGGCAGGACTCCATGGTCACGACCTTCGCCGTGGCCATCGTGTTGCTGTCGATCGTCGTCATCACCGGGTACGCCGGTCAGCTCTCGCTGGCTCAGTTCGCGCTCGCCGGCTTCGGAGCGTGGGTGGCCGGGCGGCTCGTCGACGTGCGGGGGTGGGGCTTCGCGCCCGCGCTCGCGGTCGGCGCACTCGCTGCTGTGCCGCTCGGAGCCGTGTTCGCCATCCCGGCGGTTCGCGCCCGCGGCTTGAACCTGGCGATCGTGACGCTCGGCCTCGGGACCACCCTTCAGCTCATGGTATTCAACAGCCCGGCCCTCACGGGCGGCTTCGGCGGCACCGTGGTCGGCAAGCCGACGCTCTTCGGCTGGGAGATCCAGGCGACGAGGTATCCGTTCCGGTACGCGATCGTGTGCCTGGGGCTGTTCACCGTGCTTGCGCTGATGGTGGCGCAACTACGTCGCGGGCGCAGTGGCCGTCGGCTGCTCGCGGTGCGCACGAACGAGCGTGCTGCCGCATCACTGGGTATCAGCGTGCCCGGGGTCAAGATCTACGCGTTCGCCCTCTCCGCCGGCATCGCCGCGGTGGGTGGAACACTGCTCGCGTTCCGGAAGGACACGATCGTGTACGGCTCGGAGTTCACGAACTTCACGTCGATCACGGCGGTCGGATGGGCGTTCGTCGGTGGCATCGGCTATCTCGTGGGCCCTGCGATCGGAGCGACGCTCGCGCCGGGCTCGCT
>JAENVT010000499.1 GCA_016650435.1 Ilumatobacteraceae bacterium | reverse complement strand
TCGTGAACCGGTCGCAGCCCGCGGGCGTCAAGGCCGTACAGACGTTGCTTGCCTGCCTTGCGGTCCCGCACCAGTCCGACCTCCCGGAGCACCCGCAAGTGTTTGGACGCCCCCGGCTGGGTCATCCCCAGCTCCTGGGCCAACTCGGTCACCGGCCCCTCACCCGCCCGCAGCAGCACCAGGATCTCCCGGCGCTGCTGCTCGGCGATCGCGTTGAAGACGTCCGATGTCGTCGCTGCTCGTGCCATGGCGCAATCATATTCCGATATCGGCATATGTCAAGCAGAGAGGAATCAGGCGGGTCTTGTCAGATGACGATCGTGACCCTTGTCAGCGGCCGCGGATACGCGTATCCCGGAGACGGCACGCCCGACGGCGGCGGGCAGGGAGGGCGATGGGTGAGAGGATCGGCGTGTGACGCGACTTGCTGATCACCACCCTCTGATTCGTCGGGTCGTTCGATGAGCTTGCCGTTCTTGAATACCGCGCCGGCACGGACCAGCGCGTCGAGGTGGGGTGCGTTGACGGCCCGCCATGCTCGTTCTGCTCCCACTGGTTTGGATCGTCCGACAGCTCCTTCGCGTTACACGATTTTGTCGGTGCAGCCTGAGCAGGCTCTACCATCGCCGAGTGACGCCAGAAATGTCAGATCGACTGACATGTCGTGGTCCGGTTCGCAAGATGTGGACAGAAACCAAACGAGGCCCTGCCGGATTTCTCCGACAGGGCCTCTGCGCTATTGGTGAACGGGTGGAGGTGAGGGGAATTGAACCCCTGGCCTCAACAGTGCGATTGTTGCGCTCTGCCAACTGAGCTACACCCCCGTTGGAGACCCTGAGTGTAGCGGCGCGGTCCGATGCGGACCACGGCGATTCGGGTTAGGTTCGCCGGGGAAGTGCGTAGGTTCGGTGCGTACTGTGTGCAGCGAGAATACGCACTTCGTCCGCATGATCGACTTGTGAGGCGGGACCAGAAGGCCCGACCAACCTCGGGCGATTCAGGCTGCGTTGAACCAGTTGGTCTCGGCATCGCGAGGAGCCTCGAGCGACCGGATCTGCACCAGCTTGTAGCAGTAGCCGCACAGCGACATGAACGCGAACGCGAACGCGTACACCATGGAGTTGGCCTTGGTCGTCGCTGCCAAGAAGGCAGTGACACCTGTGACCAGTACCAGCATGAAGAAGATGTTGGCTCGGCGGCGACGCACCAGCTCGCGCTGGCTGACCTGGTGCAGGTGTGCCTGGCGATGCGGACCACTGCCGCGATCGAGTGTGACGTTGTGCATCCGCTGGCCGGCAACAGCCGGTGCCGCGGCACGATGCATCTGCTGCGACTGACCGGGACGACCAGGTGCTGCCGGACGCGACAGTGGCGACGCCGCGAGCGGACGACCCATCGAGCGCATCGGCACCATGGTGCGCGTGGGCACGGCGCGCTGCAGCGTGGAGAGCTGACGCCGGAAGTCGGTGACCGATGAGTTGGGCCGATTCTCGACTCTCGACCGCAGCAGCGGTGGAATCAAAACTGCCGCCCAAGCGGCTAGGACGGCCAAGAGCACGATTTTGCTCATCGGCTACGCGATTCCTTTGTCAGACATCTGGTTCACGATCCGTTCACGATCTTTCTGAATTGGCACGCCCGGCAAACACGACATTAACCAACGGCGTTGCTTCATTACGAATCTACTACGTTCGTAACACTGGCCGACACACTATCAGCCCTCCGGTACGTTCCGGAGCGCCCCCCGGTCTTCTCCCACAGAGCTAGTTCACCGATCACCATGCCCCGATCTGCCGACTTGCACATGTCGTAGATCGTCAGCGCGGCGATGGCGCAGGCGTGCAACGCCTCCATCTCGACGCCCGTGCGGTCGACGGTTTCGACCTGGGTTTCGATGGCCACATGGTCGTCGCCGATCTCGAAGTTGACGTGGACCGATCCGACGAGCAAGGGATGACACAGCGGGATCATGTCGCTGGTGCGCTTGGCAGCTTGGATGCCGGCCACCCTGGCGACCGCGAGCACATCGCCCTTCTTGACCTCGCGATTGGCGATGGCTGCCGTAGTTTCGGGCGCCATGAAGACCTTGCAACGAGCGACGGCGCGACGGTGAGTCGGATCCTTCGGGGTGACGTCGACCATGCGCGCCCGTCCCATGGGATCGAGGTGGGAGAAGGCAAGATCGCTCATCTACCTCGTCACACTAGTAAATGTGACGGGTGCCTACCCGACACCGGGGTTCTGAGGGCTAGCCCGTCTGAACCGGACCGGTGTCGACGACCTCGAACGCAGCGCCCGGGATCGACTTCAACTGGTTCAGGTCGTTGTCGTTCCATCCAGGGTCCGGGGCGCCCTGGAAGAACCAGTTGCTGCCATTGTCGGCAACGATCAATCCGTACTGCTGCATCGCCGTTGCGATCACCTTGGCCTGTCCGGTGAGTACGGCGACGTTGAAGCTGGTGCTCAGTCGAAAGCGCATTCCCATCGCCGGAAGTGTGGCGTCGGTGTTGCTCGAGGCGCTGTGCGAGGCAGGCGGGATAAAGCCCGTCTGCGTCGGCGAGAAGGTGACACGGATTGCGTGATTGATGAGTCCGGCAGCCACCTCGTCGAATCGGACCAAGCCGGGGAGTATCGGCAGTCCTGCGGCGTCGGCACTGGTCCACCCGATGGGGCGTGGGGCCCCCGTCAATAGATTGAACTTCGCTCCGGAGTCCGCAAACCACCCGCTGGCCGTGCGGTGTGCCGCGAACAACTCGTAGAGCTGACACGTCTGTTGTTGCAGTACCAAGACGTGGCTGTCGCCGCCTCCCCCGCCGCCTTCGATCGGTGCATCGAGAGGAATCGGGAAGGGACCCGGATCGCTCTCGTCTCCGTAAGCCCCGTACGTGATCGGAACCGACGCTTGCGTGCCGGGCACGACGACGAACGGGATGCCGTACAGCGGGTTCTCGCCGAAATCCGGATGCAGTCTGGCGGCGCCGAGGCGACCGATGATCTGGGCACTAAAGGGATTCAGCGGCGCCGAGGCAATCTCTTGATTCCAGGCGTTGCTCGCTGGAAAGATGGGACATCCACCGATGTGTGGACCTGGTGGCGTGAGTCGCTTGGCGGGTTGGCTGGCGGATGCGCCACCAATGATCGATGTGGGTGCGGCGGTCGCAATCGCAGCGACGCCCAGGGCACCCACGACGACGGCCGCGATCGGCCAGCGACGCAGCACGCGCTCAGCCGCCGATCTGGCTCATCGTCCGCTTCGGCTTCACGAAGGACACCTGGTTGATCTGGTGTCCTGCCCACTTGGTGCCGACCGCGCGCTGTATCTCCGCTGCCACGATGTCGTCATCGGCGCCCGCGCGCATCAGCTTGAGGAGGTCGAACTCGGTGGTCGCGAAGAGGCAGGTACGGAACTGCCCATCGGCCGTCACCCGCACGCGGTCGCAGTCGCCACAGAACGGCTTCGACACGGAAGGGATCACGCCGACCGTCCCGCGCCCGTCGAGATATCGCCAACGGTCGGCGGGCGCCGCACCGCGAGACGACATCTGCTCGAGCGGAAAGACCTCCTCGATCGCTGCGACGATCTCGTCCTGGGTGACGACCTGATCGTTGACCCAGTGGCCACCGGCATCGAGTGGCATGAATTCGATGAACCGCACTTCGACATCGTTATCGCGTCCGAACCTGGCGAGGTCGACGATCTCGTCGTCGTTGACGCCGCGCTGCACGACTGCGTTGATCTTGACCGGAGCGAAGCCGGCTTCTTTGGCGGCATCGATGCCGTCGAGCACCCGAACCAACTCGTCGCGCCGCGTCATTTGCAGGAAGCGATCGGCGCGCAAAGTGTCGAGGCTGACGTTGACACGGTCGAGCCCGGCTTGGCGCAGTTCGTGGGCGACCAATCGGAATGTCGCCCCGTTGGTTGTCAGTCCGATATCCGGAGCTCGACCCGCGAGCGGGGACGCCGAGTGCGACGGCACTCGCAATGCTGCCAATTTTCCAACAAGCACGGGGAGGTGGGCACGCACCGTGGGCTCGCCGCCGGTGAGCCGCAATCCGTCGACCTCGAATCGTTCGACGAAGATGCGAGCCAACCGCTCGATCTCTTCGAAGGTCAGCACCTCGCTGCGCGGCAGCCAGACCATGCCTTCTTCCGGCATGCAATAAGTACAGCGGAAATTGCAACGATCGGTGACCGAGATGCGCAGGTCACGAATGGTGCGTCCGAAGGGATCGACCAGATCCATGTCGGTCAGGCTATCGAGAGGAGCATCGTGTTGACGGAGCCGCCCGGTGCGACGCCATCGCCGTCGGGAACGATGGCAATGGCATCGGCCAGAGACGTTGCCGCCAACTGGTGGCTTCCTTGGGCCCCGACGGAGTTGATGTGATAGCGGCCATCGTCACGAAACGCACCGAAAACCCGCATGTAGTAGGTCTTGCCGTCGGCTCGGCGCGGCAATCCATCGTCGGCAACAGCGGCAACCGTCGTTCGATCGAGCACCGTATGGCCCATCATCTTGCGCAGCGCCGGGCGGGCGAATAGTTCGAAGCTAACCATCGAGCTGACCGGATTTCCGGGAAGCCCGAACACCGGCGTGCGCTTGTCGCCCGAGGCGATGAGTCCGAACGCGAAGGGTTTGGCAGGCTTGATGGCGATCTGCATCCAACGCATCTCGGCGATGCGCGACAGCACCGCCTTGACCACGTCGTACTCCCCCATGCTGACTCCGCCGCTGGTGACGATGGCGTCGTAGGACGCAGCGGCGTCGCGCAAGACTGCCTCGAGCGCGGCCTCGTCGTCGCGGACCACACCGAGATCGATCGCCTCGCATCCGGCTTCGGCGACCAGTGGCAGCAGCATCGTCTTGTTGCTCTCGCGGATCTGCCCGGGACGCAGCGGCGAACCGTCGTTGATCAACTCGTCGCCGGTCGATAGCACGGCGACGCGAGGCCTGCGGATGACGTGCACGCGTCGAGCATTGATGCTGGCCAGAACGCCGGCGACAGCCGGACGCACGACGGTGCCCGCGTTGAAGAGTGCCGTTCCCACCTGTACATCCTCGCCAACGCCGCGGATCGAGTCGCCCGTCGACACCGACTTATTGACCACCACGTCGTCGCCGTCTTGGTCGGTGTCTTCGACCATCACCGACGCGTCGGCGCCCGCCGGCATCGGTGCGCCGGTCATGATGCGGATCGCCTCGCCGGGGCCGACGACGCGATCGGTCGACCAGCCCGCAGCGACCTCGGCAACGACGTGCAGTCGCGCGGGTGTTGTAGCAACGTCGGCAGCCCGAACTGCATAGCCGTCGACGGCAGAGTTTGCGAAGGGCGGCACGTCTTCGCCAGCCACCACGGTTTCCGCCAACACCGCCCCGAGTGCCTCGGCAATCCTTGCCTCGATCACCTCGCCGACCTTGCAATTGTCGAGCACGTACTGACGGGCTTCGTGTTCGCTGATCACGTATCGAACGGTACCGTTTCGGCAGTGAGCAACTACACCGCGCTGCCTGCCAGCGGTCGCACGGTGCGCTGGTCTTCCTGGGATGGCGACCACGTCGAGGTCACCGAACTGAGCTGGGAGAACGAGGGTTGGACCATCAGCGGCCAGGTCGCCCGCGAGCGTGTGCAGTACGTCGTTCGGCTATCGGCATCGTGGCAGATGCGCCAGTTCTTGCTGTTCCGCGATCTCGACG
>JAENVT010000498.1 GCA_016650435.1 Ilumatobacteraceae bacterium | reverse complement strand
CATCAACGTGCCGAGCGCAACCATCGCCTGAAACGACCAGTGCACGATGTTGACCGGTGGTCGAAGCTCGGGCCGGAAGTCATTCAGACCGCGCACGGGCCGGTTGAGCCCGGCGCGTGCCAGCAGCGAACCGACGCCGGGGATCTCGATCCCACCCCTCGCTCGCCCATCGATGAGTGCGCCACCGATGGTCAGCGGCGCGTTCTGTTTCGTGTCGACGGCCAGGTCCATCGCCGCCAACTTCTCGGGCTGCTGGGTGGCCAGGCGCATACCTGCCACGTGTCCGACCACGGGCTGAATCACTGAGGCGATCGAGGCGAAGGCGAATGCAACCAGGAAGCCGAGGCGATGCCGATGGTCGCGACGCCCGCGCAACATCCCTGTGGCGTACACGGATGCGACGAGGAAACCGGTGACGATGTATGCGGCCAGCAGCATGTGCAGGAACTGCATCGGCAACGCCTTGTTGAAGATCGCTGCAAGCGGATCGACGTCGACGACCTTGCCATCCTCCAGTCGGAATCCGCTCGGAGCGTTCATCCAAGAGTTCACCGCGAGGACGCAGAACGCGCCGAACACCCCCGAGACCATCATCGGGATGAGGGTGTACAGGTGGATGCGCGGCGGCAACCGATCCCAACCGAACAGGTAGATGCCGATGAAGATTGCTTCGACGAAGAAAGCGACTCCTTCGAGCGCAAACGGAAGGCCGATCACGTCGCCGTACTGAGACATCAGTCCCGGCCACAACAGCCCCATCTCGAAGCTGAGGATCGTGCCCGATACGGCGCCGACAGCGAACAGCACCGCGGCGACCTTCGACCAGCGCCGCGCCAACGAGAGAGCGATTGCGTCACCCGTTCGCAGACCGCGGCGATGTGCCACGAAGATCAACGCGGGGAACGCGACTCCCAAACACGACAAGACGATGTGAAACCCCAGCGACAGCGCCATCTGGTACCGCGCCGCCATCAACTGGTCGGCGAACACCTCGGCAACGTACCACCGTCAGTTGCTGAGGGCCCCGTACGCCAAGCGCCAGAAGTCGGTCATCACCTCCGGCGGTTGAGGCGACGTCATCCCTCGCTGGGTCAACAGCACGCCGGTCAGTCCGGTGTCGGGATCGCTGTACCAAACCGTGCCGGTGCCTCCGGTCCAACCGAAGCCATGCGGAACATCTCGCAGCGGGTCGCCGGCTGCTGGTGTGGCCATACCGAGACCCCAACCGGAATGCGCACCAACGAAGAGTTCGGCGGCGGCGCGTTGCGGGCCGTTCAGTCGATCGGTGGTCATCAGTGCGATCGATCGCGACGACACGATCCGTTCGCCGCCCACTGTGCCCTTATTGAGAAGCATCGACACGAACGCCCAGAAGTCGTCGATCGTCGACACCAGCCAGCCGGACGCGTTCGGGAACGCGGGCGGCTGACTCCAGTAACTGTCGACCACACCGTCGAGCACGTCCAACGCACCGCTTGCAGGATCAGGTGCATACGCGGTGGTGAGCCGGTGCAGCTTGTCGGCAGGCACGCTGAAACTCGTATCGGCCATGCCGAGCGGTTCGAAGAGCCGCTCGCGCATGAACACTTCCAACGGCTTGCCAGCGACACGTTCGATCAACACGCCGAGCACCTGCGAGCCTGTGTTGTACATCCACGATTCCCCCGGCTGGTGCATCAAAGGAAGCGACCCGAACTGTCGCATCCACTCGTCGGGCGAATGCGGTGTTGGCGGCCAAGGAGGGCCGAGGGTCTTGAGCTGCAACTCGTCCTCGGCGACCTGGATGGGATACGTGCCGGGGGGCGCCATGACCACTCCGAAGCCGAGCCGAAACGAAAGCAGATCGTCGACGGTGATAGCTCGTTTGGCGGGCACGGTGTCGTCGAGCGCGGCACCAAGTTCGCGAAGAACGCGGCGATTGGCGAGTTCGGGTAGGTACTGATCGACAGCATCGTCGAGATGCAACAAGCCATCGTCGATGAGCATCATTGCCACGGCAGCGGCGATCGGTTTCGTCAACGAGGCAATGCGGAAGATGGCATCGCGCCGCAACGGTGAAGAGTCGTCGAACGACGGCGTGCCGACCACGTCGACGTGTGGTTCGCCCTTGCGAGCCACGAGCGAGATCAGGCCCGGCATCTGCCCGCTCTCCGCGTGCCAAGCCATACGGTCGTGAAGCCGGGCGAGCCCGTCGTTCGCAAAATCCGACTCGCTCATGATCGGTAGGGTACCGATATCGCCGACCAAGCCCGGAGCTGAAACGATGACCACAGAAGTCCCCGACACCATGAGGCAGATCAGGTCGCTCGTGACCCCCGACGGGCAGCTGGAACTGTCCATCGCGACGATCGAAACCCCCCAGCCGCAGCCGAACGAGGTATTGGTGCGCATCGAGGCCGCGCCGATCAATCCGTCGGACTTGGGATTGCTGCTGGCGACGGCCGACGCCGAGACAGCTACGTCTACCGGCACGGACGACAACCCGGTCGTGACCGCGCCGATCCCGCCGCTGACGTTGCGCGGCCTGGCGTCGCGCAGCGGCCAGTCGATGCCGGTGGGCAACGAAGGTGCTGGCGTCGTCGTCGTCGCGGGTTCGTCGCACGAAGCACACGCGCTGCTCGGCAAGACCGTTGCGATCATCGGCGGCGCGACCTACGGCGAGTACCGCTGCGTGCCGGCAGCACTGGCTCTCGTCCTCCCCGACGGCACCGACCCGGCGGACGGGGCGTCGTGCTTCGTCAACCCCCTCACCGCGCTCGGCATGGTGGAGACGATGAAGATGGAGGGTCATCACGCCCTCGTACACACCGCTGCGGCTTCGAACCTCGGCCAGATGTTGCAACGCATCTGCCTGGCCGACAACGTGCCACTCGTCAACATCGTGCGCCGCGAAGAGCAGGAGCAGATCCTCAGCGACATCGGCGCCACCTACGTGTGCAACTCCTCCTCGTCAGACTTCATGGACGATCTCACGGCGGCTCTTGTCGCGACCGGCGCCACGATTGCGTTCGACGCCATCGGCGGAGGTCGGCAAGCCGGCCAGATCCTGGCCGCCATGGAGACAGCTGCCAACGCCACTGCCACGGAGTACAGCCGGTATGGATCGACCGTGCACAAGCAGGTCTACATCTACGGTGGCCTCGATCGCGGTCCGACAGAGTTCGCCCGCAACTTCGGCATGGCCTGGGGGATCGGCGGCTGGTTGCTGACACCGTTCCTCGGCAAGATCGGTCTCGACGGGTTGGTGCGGTTGCGCAACAGGGTCGTCGCCGAGTTGACCACGACCTTCGCCAGTCACTACACCGACGAAGTTTCGCTCGCGGGAGCTTTGCGCCTTGATGCGATCAAGACCCATGCCCGCCAGGCCACCGGGCAGAAGTTCCTCATCCGCCCGTCGCGCTAACGGTGTGGTAAGCAGCGTACAAGTCGCGCAGCAAGGCGACCTCGGCGAGGTGGTGGATCAGCTCGCGGTTCGTCCAGCGAATGATCCCGATGAACGGGATCTCCGGGTCGAGTCCGTACGGGTACTGTCCGTAGCCGGCGACATCGAGCTGCTCGTCGGACAAGGTCTCCAACGAAGCCGCCCATCGATCCACGCACTGCCAGAGTGACCCAAGTGCAACTTCGGGATCAGGGCTGAAGTCGATCATCATCTTCGGCTCGATGCTGCGACTACCGAAGGTCCATTCCCACCGACCGGCGAATCCGGACCAGAGGTGTGCCAGCCGCCATGCGATCGTCGTCAGTGGTCCAGCGGCGAATGGGTTGATCGATCTGTCGTGATCGATCACCCATTCGCCGGGACCGAATGCATCGGGAGTCCGTGCCTCATCGCGTGGGCGCACGGACCACATGCCGGCGTGCGGCTCCCACAAGTGCTCATCGGCAGTAAGACCGTCGATGCGGGCAGCTGCCAGTTCCTTCGACTCGACCAGTTGGTCGATCAGGACTCCTACTCGGTCGGTCCGGATGTCCACGTGGGCGTCAGGCTTCGGCGACCTTCTTCAAGCCCTGCAACGTGCCCGCCCAATTCTTCTCGTAGTCGGCTCGGCTCTTGCGGTCCTCTTCGGTGACGTCACCGTTGAGGTTCGACTGCTCGAGTGTGACCTTCGTGCCGCCCTTGGCCTCATCGAGGGCAATGTGAACAACGTGGTAGTTGTCGGGCGTGTCGTCCTTGCCGCTCAACGGGCTCCAGTGCGAGTAGGTCATTTCCTTCTCCGGCTTGAAGTCGAGGATCTCACCCTTGTCTTCGAAGGGCTTGTCCTTCCACGTGCCGGTGAAGGTGATCGGATGGCCGACTTGCCAGTCGGTCTTTACTGTGGCGCCCATGAAATACTGGCTGACCAGGTCGGGATCGGTGAGAGCGTGCCAAACCTGCTCTCGTGGCCGATCGACAACGATCGTGGCGCTAGCTGTTACTGCAGACATGTTCCTACCTCCTCAGGTGGGGACTGGAAGGTACCCGCGGCCATCCGGGCCGAAACATCGACGGCACTCGGTGATCTAATCGCGCCATGTCACGCGTGCTGTTCACCAACGGGCCGATCATCACCTCCGATGGGCAGCCGGCAACCTCTATCGCAGTCGAAGACGATCGCATCGTGGCGATCGGGGGCGACGCTGCGGCAGGGTCTGCATCGTTCGATCAAGTCATCCAGCTGAACGGTCGGGCCGTGGTCGCGGCTTTCCGCGACGGCCACGCCCATCCGCTGCATGCGGGGATCAATCGAACCGAACTCGACCTCACCGAGGTCACGTCGTACGACGCCATCATCGACCGGGTTCGGCAATGGGCCACTACTCACCCGGACGATCGCTGGATCGTCGGCCATTGCTACGCGCCTCCACTCCTGCCCGGTGGAATGGGTCGAGCCGAGTGGCTCGACGCCGTGTGCAGCGACCGGCCTGTCGTGCTCTACCCGACCGACTATCACGCGCTGTGGGCCAACAGCGCAGCGCTTGCTACCGGCAACCTCACGGCGTCGACTCCCGAGCCGGCGCTCGGCGTGATCGTGCGAGATGGTGATGGTCGGCCGACCGGCATGCTGTTGGAACACGGCGCGATGGAGTTGGTCGAAGCGCACATGCCGCCCATCAGCCGGTCGACCCGCGAGCGTGGGCTTGTCGAGGCGATGCATGCACTGAGTTCGGAGGGCATCGTCTGGTGCCAAGACGCCGTCGTCGGGCTCGAGGAACTCGACGTCTACACCGACGGCGCTCGCCGGGGAGTAGTTACATGCAGGATCAACGCCGCGTTCAAGGCCGATCCCGTGACGTGGACGCTGCAGCGGACGGGATTTATCGAAGCGCGGCAGGCTGCCGAAGCCGACACCGCGACGTCGGCCTGGGTGACCGCGCGAACCGTCAAGTTCTTCGCCGACGGTGTGATCGAGGCCGGGACCGGGTTTCTGCTCGAGCCATACGAGAACGCACCACATTCATGCGGCCTGCCCAACTGGTCGGCGGAGGGCCTGAAGGAAGCAGTGCGTACGTTCGACGCCGACGGCTTCCAGATCCACATCCACGCGATCGGCGATGCCGGGGTGCGCATCGCGCTCGACGCGATCGAACACGCTGCTCGGCTGAACGGCCCTCGAGATCGCCGACCGGTCATCGCCCACACTCAACTCGTTCATCCCCAGGACCGGGCCCGGTTCGCCTCGCTCGGTGTGATCGCCAACTTTGAGCCGCTGTGGGCGTGCCTCGACGCATCGCAGGTCGACCTGACGATGCCGTGTCTCGGGCCGGCGCGCAGCTCGCTGCAATATCCGATCGCCACGCTGGCTCGTCTCGGAGCGCGAGTGAGCTTCGGATCCGACTGGCCCGTGTCGTCGCATCGTCCGCTCGATGGTCTCGCCGTTGCTGTCACGCGCCGCAATTCCAAGGGCGAGCCGGTCGACGGCTGGGTACCCGAGGAGCGGATTTCGATCCTGCAGGCGATCGATGCATACACAGCCGGTAGCGCGTTCCAAGCCTTCGACGACGATGCCGGCACCTTGACCGTCGGTGCCCGCGCTGACCTGGTTGTGCTCGATCGCGACATCACCGCCATCGCCGGCGATGAGGTTCCGGGTGCAAACGTCGACGAGACCTGGGTCGGTGGTACGCAAGTCTTCCGCCGAAATTGATACGAACATGAGAGGCTTCGATCGTGAGCATCACTGAACTTTCCGCCGCGCAATTGTCGGAGGCGATCCATGGTCGCGAGGTGTCGTGTCGTGAGGTGATGTCCGCCTACCTCGACCACATCGACGAGCGCAATCCTGCCGTCAACGCCATCGTCAGCCGGCGCGACAGCGACGACTTGCTTGAAGAGGCGAAGGATTGCGACGACGAGATTGCCAATGACCTGTCACGCGGTTGGATGCACGGAATGCCGCAGGCGATCAAGGATCTCGCCGCCGCAAAAGGCTTGCCCATGACCATGGGATCGCGGCTGCTCGAGCACTTCGTGCCCGACTTCGATTCGGTGATGGTGGCGCGCATGAAGGCCGCCGGCTGCATCGTGATCGGTAAAACCAATGCTCCCGAATTCGGTCTCGGTTCGCACACCTTCAACGACGTGTTCGGCGTGACACGTAATCCATTCGATCTGACCCGAACCGCCGGCGGCAGCAGTGGCGGCGCAGCCGTGGCCCTGGCGACGAACATGCTGCCGGTAGCCGACGGCAGCGACTACATGGGTTCGCTGCGGAACCCGGCGGCCTGGAACAACGTCTTCGGCTTTCGACCCAGTCAGGGCCGCGTGCCTGGCGGACCAGAACGCGACAGCTACCTTGCTCAGTTGTCGACCGAGGGTCCGATGGGTCGCACAGTGGTTGACGTCGCAATGCTGCTGGGCACACAAGCCGGCTACCTCCTCGGTTCGCCATTGTCGCTCGCCGGTCGTCTCGACGAGTTCGCTACCGTTGCTCAGGCACGGGCAACCCTGGACGGTGACGCAGCGGGAACCCGCGTCGGGTGGCTCGGCGATCTCGACGGCTACCTGGCCATGGAGCCCGGCATCATCGACCGCTGCGTCGAGGCACTGGGCACGACAGAAAACCTTGGCTGGGTCGTCGAACGGGCCGCGTTCAGCATGTCACCCGAGCGCGTATGGGAGGCGTGGCTGGTGTGGCGCTACATGTTGGTGTCGGCCAGCCTGCGACCGCTGCTTGCCAATCCCGCCAACCGCGAATTGATCAAACCGGAGGCGCTGTGGGAAGCAGATCACGGCGCACAAGTCACAGGTCCGCAGATCACTCAAGCCTCGGCAGAGCGCTCGCT
>JAENVT010000497.1 GCA_016650435.1 Ilumatobacteraceae bacterium | reverse complement strand
GTGCGCTGCGAGCTGTTGACCGGTTGGTGGATCGACACCGGCAAACTCACGCCGCTGCTCGAAGCAAACCGGTTGCTTCTCGAGAAGATCGAAACGCGAATCGACGGAAAGGTCGACGAGGCGTCGACCATCGATGGCCGGGTCGTCGTCGAGAGCGGGGCAACGGTGACGAACTCGATCCTGCGCGGTCCACTGGTGATCGGTGCTGGTGCTCGAATCGCCGACAGCTTCATCGGTCCCTTCTCGGCGATCGGCGAAGGCTGCGAGATCGTCAACAGCGAAGTCGAGCATTCGGTCATCATGGAACGCAGCCGGGTGATCGACATCCAACGCCTCGAGGACAGCCTGATCGGTAAGGAAGCCGTGGTCACCCGGTCGCATCTGCGACCACGCGCCTTGAGGTTGATGATCGGAGACCATTGCCAGATCGACGTGGAATGAGAGTCAGGATCGCCACATGCCGACAGTGACCGAGAGCGACAAGATCGCTGGGGTGTGGATCGTCGAGCCATCGATTCATGGCGACCAACGGGGGATGTTCATCGAGACCTACCGCCGCGAGTGGTTCCCAAACGGACGAGAGATGCTGCAGAGCAACCGTGCCAACCGGCAAGTCGGTGCCGTAGTCGGGTTGCACTACCACCTTCATCAGGCTGACTACTGGTACGTGCCGTTTGGCGATGCCCGGGTCGTGTTGCATGATCTCCGCGAAGGTGGTCCGACGGATGGCTCCACGCTGGAGCTCGACCTCACGGGTGAGAACCACCTGGGGGTCTACATCCCGCCGGGAGTTGCGCACGGATTCGCGGCGATCACCGACATGGTCATCACCTATCTCGTCGACGGTTACTACAATCCCGCCGACGAGCTCGGTGTGTTGTGGAACGACCCAGCAGTGGCAGCGGACTGGGGTGTTGCCGATCCGATCCTGTCGCTGCGCGATCAGAGCAATCCATTGCGTGCCGACCTGCCCGCCGGCCGCCGTCCGTACTACCCAATGAGGATGTAATGAGATTGTTTGTGACCGGTGCGGCCGGTTTCATCGGCTCCAACTATGTGCGTTGGCTGCAGGCCAACACCGACGACGAGGTGACCATCTTCGACGCCCTCACGTACGCAGGAAGCCTGGCCAGCATCCGTGACGTGCTCGACGATCGACGCTTCAACTTCGTGCATGCCGACATCTGCGACGAGGACGACGTACTGACAGCGATGGACGGCCACGACGCTGTGGTTCACTTCGCCGCCGAAACACACGTCGACCGATCGATCAAAGATGGCTACTCGTTCGTGCGCACCAACTGCTTCGGCACCAACGTTCTCTGCGACGTCGCCCGCCGCGTCGGCGTCGGCCGATTCCTGCACATCTCGACCGACGAGGTCTACGGCTCGATCGAGCACGGCTCGTTCAGTGAGACCGACGCGTTGTCGCCGCGCTCGCCGTATTCTGCCGCCAAGGCCGGCAGCGATCTGATCGCGCTGAGCTACTTCACGACCCACGACCTGCCCGTGATGGTCACCCGCTGCAGCAACAACTTCGGCCCGTTTCAGTTTCCAGAAAAGGTCATACCGCTGTTCACCACGAACCTGCTCGACGGCAAGAAGGTGCCTCTATACGGCGATGGCGGCAACATCCGCGACTGGATCCATGTCCACGATCACAACACTGCGGCCGACCTCGTCCTGCGCACTGGTTCTGTCGGCGAGATCTACAACATCGGCGCCGGCAACGAGATCACCAACAAGGAGTTGACCGACCGACTGCTGGAGCTGACGGGACGCGACGAGAGCTTCATCATGCCGGTGGAGGATCGCCTCGGTCACGATCGTCGCTACTCCATCACTCACGACAAGGTCAGCGCGCTCGGCTGGAAGGCACAGCACAACCTGGTCGATGGATTGGCTGCCACCGTCGAGTGGTACCGAGACAATCGCGCGTGGTGGGAGCCGCTGAAGGCCAGGGCCGGCTTCTAGATGCGGGTGCTGATAACCGGTGCGGGTGGGCAGCTCGGCATCGATCTCGCACGGTGTTGCGAGGAAGCTGGCGACGATGTTGTTGCAACGCATCACGACGATCTCGACATCGCCGACCGCGACGCGGTGCACGGTGCCGTGTCGTCGATACGTCCGGACGTGGTCATCAACTGCGCTTCGTGGACCGCGGTCGATGCCTGCGAAGGCGACCCCGACAGAGCACTCGCGCAGAACGGACTGGCCGTGCGCTGGCTCGCCGAGAGTTGTGACAATGCCGATGCCCGGCTCGTGCAGCTCAGCACCGACTACGTCTTCGACGGATCGCTCGATCGGCCCTACAACGAATGGGACGAACCGGCACCGCAAAGCGTCTATGGCGCGTCGAAGTTGATGGGCGAACGCGAGGCGTTGATGTTGGGGCCGGCCGCGACCGTGGTACGCACGTCGTGGGTCTGCGGGCTGAACGGTTCCAACATGGTCAAGACGATCATGAGGCTCGCTGGCGAACACAGCGAGTTGGCCTTCGTCGACGACCAGATCGGCCACCCGACGTTCACGTCTGATCTCGC
>JAENVT010000496.1 GCA_016650435.1 Ilumatobacteraceae bacterium | reverse complement strand
TCGCAGCCTGGTGTTCGCCGAGAACGAGGGCTCGTTCCTCGTCGGTGCAGCCGCCGCCTTGAAGAGCAAGACCGGCCACATCGGTTTCATCGGTGGTCAAGAGATCGACCTCATCAAGAAGTTCGAGGCCGGTTACATCGCTGGTGCCAAGGCTGTGAACCCCGACATCAAGATCGAGAGCAAGTACCTCGGGCCAGCCGGTGACAACACCGCATGGGGCAACGTCGCCGGTGCCAAGGAGATCGCCAAGGGCTGGTACGACGCCGGCGCCGACGTGATCTACACGGCTGCGGGCGGCTCCGGTGCTGGCACGATCCAAGCCGCGGTGGAAGCCAACGCCTGGGCGATCGGTGTCGACTCCGACCAGTACCTCATCGCCAAGCCCGACGAGCAGAAGCACATCCTCACGTCGATGCTGAAGCACGTCGACGTGTCCGTGTTCGAGACCATCAAGGCGGTCGCCGATGGCGACACCAAGGGCGGCATCATCACCTTCGACCTGAAGTCCGATGGTGTGGGCTACGCGACGTCCGGTGGCTTCCTCGACGACGTCAAGGACAAGCTCGACGCCTACAAGGCCGACATCATCAGCGGCAAGATCGTGGTTCCCACGAAGCCCTGACGTCAACGCACGTTTGACAGCACGAGCCCGGGGCAATCGCGCCCCGGGCTCGTGTGTTATACCAGCATGATGGACGGCAGCTACGCGGTCGAACTGGTCGGGATCGGCAAGACTTTTCCTGGCGTCATCGCCAACCACGACATCACGTTGCGAGTCCGGCCGGGCACTATTCACGCCATCGTCGGTGAGAACGGTGCGGGCAAATCGACGTTGATGAAGACGTTGTACGGCATGCATCAACCGGACGAGGGCACCATCTCGGTGTTCGGTCACGAGGCCCACTTCAAGACACCGACCGATGCCATTGCCGCCGGTGTCGGCATGGTGCACCAGCACTTCATGCTCGCCGACAACTTGACGGTGGTGGAGAACATCATCCTCGGTGCAGAACCAGCGAGCCATGGCGTCTTGAAGCTCAACGAGGCCAAGCACCGTCTCGCCGAGTTGTCGAGGTCGATCGGCGGCCACGTCAACCTCGATGCATACGTGGCCACGCTCGGGGTCGGGCAGCGACAACGCGTCGAGATCCTCAAGGTGCTGTACCGCGGCGCCAAGGTGTTGATCCTCGACGAGCCGACCGCGGTGCTCGTCCCGCAAGAGGTCGACGAGCTGTTCGTCACGCTTCACCAGCTCGTCGCCGATGGATCCACGATCATCTTCATCTCCCACAAGCTCGACGAGGTGCTGAAGGTGTCGGACGAGATCACGGTCATCCGCGATGGCACCACCGTTGCCACCGTTGCACCGAACGAGGTCGATCGGCGCAAACTCGCCGAGCTCATGGTCGGATCCCAACTGCCCGACCCGTCCGGTCGCACGACGCAGGTGGGCACGAAGGAGGTGCTGCGGGTCACGAATCTCGACGTCCGCATCGCCGAGAGCGAAGCCAAGTTGGCGGTCGACGGGGCGACCTTCACCATCCACGACGCCGAGGTCCTCGGCATCGCCGGGATCGAGGGCAACGGGCAGTTCGAGCTGTGCGAAGCGATCTTGGGGTTGTGCCCCGCCTCCGGCGTGATCGAACTCAATGGAGTCGATCTCACCGACCTCAGCGTTCACCATCGCCGCGAGCTTGGAATCTCGTACATCCCGTTCGACCGCCATCGCGAGGGGCTGCTGCTGGAGGCGCCGTTGTGGGAGAACACGATGCTCGGCAGAGACGAAACCGAGGGCCTCTACAACGGGCCCTTCGTCTCCACCTCGGGCGCGAGGCGGGACTGCGAAAAGGTGGTTCAACGATTCGGGGTGCGCACGCCCGGGATCGACGTTCCGGCCTTCGCGTTGTCGGGCGGCAACCAGCAGAAACTCGTCGTCGGTCGCGAACTGTCCAGCGAGACGCACATTCTCCTCGCCGCTCACCCCACGCGTGGCGTCGATGTCGGCGCGCAAGCCGCCATCTGGGACGAACTGCGGGCGGTGCGAGACCGCGGCGTCGGCGTGCTGCTGATCTCCGCCGACCTCGACGAACTGATCGGCCTGTCGGATCGCATCGCGGTGATCTTCGACGGCAAGATCAGCGCAATGCTCGACCCCGCCAAGGTCACCCCGGAGCTGCTCGGCTCGTACATGACTGGCGAGATGCAGGGGGCGGCGTGAAGAATCGTCAGAAGTGGCAGGGGATTGCCATAATCCTCGGTGGCTCGTTGCTGGCACTCGTCATCGCGTTCGCGATCTGCGGCGTGTTCCTGGCGCTCATCGGGCACAACCCATTCACGGTCTACAGGCAGATGATCAACTACGACATCAGCCGCGACTCGTTCCTCGACGCGACGCGTCGAGCCGTGCCGTTGATGCTGTCGGCAACGGCCGTCGCCATCGGGTTCAAGATGGGCCTGTTCAACATCGGTGTCGAGGGTCAGACTCGCCTCGCCGTGTTGCTGACCGCCGGGATCGCCACACAGATCCGACTTCCCGCTGTGTTGCACGTGACGTTCTGCTTGTTGCTGGCGATGGTGGTGGGCGCGGCGTGGGCGGGTGTCGCCGGAGTTCTCAAGGTCAAGCGCGGTGTCAACGAGGTGATCTCGACGATCATGCTCAACTACATCGCCATCGGTCTCGTCAGCTGGATGTTCGACACGTGGTTCGTCGTTGGTGCCGACACCCTGAACGTGAAGACCAAGGAGTTGCCGCGCACTGCGTGGTTCCCAGAGCTGGTCAAGGGCAAGCTCACCGGCTTCGTCTTCATCGTCCTGGTGGTGGTCGTGTTGTTCTGGGTGCTCGTGTGGAAGACGAAGTTCGGCTTCCACCTGCGTGCATCAGGCGCGAACCCCGGTGCAGCGCGCGTTGCGGGTGTCAACTCATCGAGGATGATCATGACGGCCATGTTGATGTCGGGCGCAATCGCCGGTCTGGTCGGCATGCCCGGGTTGCTCGGCGACTCTCACGCCTATCGACGCGGTCTCGCCGAGGGGTACGGCTTCGACGGCATCGCGGTTGCCCTGCTGGGACGTAACCACCCGGTCGGCATCGTCATCTCTGGGCTCCTGTTCGGCTTCCTCGATCACAGCTCGGGGATCCTGCAGGTCAACTCGATCCCGAGATCGATCATCGACATCATCAAGGGAGTGATCGTCCTGACCGTCGTCATCGTCAACGAGGCGTTGAAGCGTTGGCACAACCGCCGCACGCAGCAAGCATCGGCGGCGATGATCAGCGCCCACGACATGGAAGTGGCGCCGGCATGACCGAGACCATGAACGCGCCCGCGCCACAGGCCCGGGTCGACAGCTTCGGAGCCCGCATCAGCAGCCTCAGCCGCAGCCAACGCGTGCTGGGCGCCGGGTTGCTCGTCATGCTCGTCATGACCATCGCCCGAGTGATCGCCGACGCCAACGACCTCACCTCCTCGGGCACAGTCGCCGCCACCCTGCGTCTCTCGGCCCCCCTGATCTGCGCCGGTCTCGCCGCGCTGTGGGCAGAGCGTGTCGGCATCGTCAACATCGGTGTCGAGGGAATGATGATCCTGGGCACGTGGGCAGGCGGCTTCGGGGCATGGAAGTACGGGCCGTGGGTCGGTTTGCTGCTGGGAGTCATCGCCGGGTGCCTAGGTGGGCTGATCCATGCCCTTGCGGTGGTGCGCTTCAACGTCGACCACGTCATCTCCGGTGTCGCCATCAACATCTTCGCCCCTGGCGCAGCTCGCTTCCTCTCCGAACAGATCTTCACGCCGCACGGTGGTGGGGCCAGCAACTCACCGCCGCAGAAGTCGACGATTCCGTCGATCAACTTGCCGTTCATCTCCGGCGGTCGTCTGTTCGGTTGGCGAAGCCCCGATATCACCGGTTGGTTCGAGCGGCGTCACTGGTTCCTCATCAGCGACATCGCCTCACTCATACGCGGTGTCGGTCGCGACGTGTCGTTTGCGACGTTGATCATCCTCTTGCTCGTGCCGCTGTCGGCGTGGGTCCTGTGGCGCACGCGGTTCGGTCTGCGGCTGCGCAGCTCGGGCGAGGCGCCGTATGCCGCATCGAGCCTTGGTGTCAACATCTCCCGAGTTCGCTACCAGG
>JAENVT010000495.1 GCA_016650435.1 Ilumatobacteraceae bacterium | reverse complement strand
GACCAGGTCAACCCGCTTTCGGGTCTGACCCACCGTCGTCGTTTGTCGGCGTTGGGGCCAGGTGGCCTCAGCCGCGAGCGTGCCGGCTTCGAAGTCCGCGACGTGCACTTCAGCCACTACGGCCGCATGTGCCCGATCGAGACTCCTGAGGGCCCGAACATCGGTCTGATTGGTGCGCTCAGCACGTTCGCCCGCGTCAACCCGTACGGCTTCATCGAGACGCCGTACCGAGTCGTGAAGAACGGCAAGGTCTCGGGTGAGATTCGCTACATGGCTGCCGACGAGGAAGAGAACTACGTCGTCGCCCAGGCCAACACCCCGATCAACGCCGACGGCACGTTCAAGGACGCACGCGTGCTCGTTCGCCGCAGCCCGCAGGCCGCCAGCCTCGAGGACCTCCGCAAGATGCTCGAAGCCGAGAGCTTCTTCGGTGCCACCACCGACATCGCCTCGGTGCCGCCGATCGAAGTGCAGTTGATGGATGTCAGCCCCAAGCAGATCGTTTCGGTCGCCACAGCGCTGATCCCATTCCTCGAGCACGACGACGCCAACCGCGCCCTGATGGGTGCCAACATGCAGCGCCAGGCGGTCCCACTGGTGCGCGCCGAGGCTCCATATATCGGCACGGGCATCGAAGACCGTGCGGCACGCGATGCCGCCGACCTCATCCAGGCCACCGGCGACGGCGAGGTCACTGAGGTCAGCGGTTCATCGATCACGGTGATGTACAAAACACCAGCCGAAGGTCAGTCCAGCGGCAAGCGCGTCTACCCGCTCAGCAAGTTCCGTCGCAGCAACCAGGACACGTGCATCAACCACCGAGCCCTGGTGAAAGAAGGCGACAAGGTCGTGAAGGGCACGATCATCGCCGACGGACCTTCGACCGATCATGGTGAACTGGCGCTCGGCAAGAACCTGCTCGTCGCCCTGATGCCGTGGGAGGGCTACAACTTCGAGGACGCCATCATCCTCAGCGAGCGTCTCGTCAAAGACGATGTGCTGACCTCGATCCACATCCACGAGCACGAAGTCGATGCTCGCGACACCAAGTTGGGCCCCGAGGAGATCTCTCGTGACATCCCCAACCTCAGCGACGACATCCTGCGCGACCTCGACGACCGCGGCATCATCCGCGTCGGTGCCGAAGTCGGCCCCGGCGACGTGTTGGTCGGCAAGGTCACCCCGAAAGGCGAGACCGAGCTGACTCCTGAAGAGCGCCTGCTGCGCGCCATCTTCGGCGAGAAGGCCCGCGAAGTTCGCGACACCTCGCTGAAGGTGCCACACGGCGAGAGCGGCAAGGTCATCGACGTCAAGGTGTTCACCCGTGAAGACGGCCACGAACTGCCGCCCGGCGTCAACGAACTGGTCCGTGTCTACGTCGCCCAGAAGCGCAAGATCTCGGTCGGCGACAAGTTGGCCGGCCGTCACGGCAACAAGGGTGTCATCTCCAAGATCCTCCCGATCGAAGACATGCCCTACATGGCCGACGGCACTGCGGTCGACATCATCCTCAACCCGCTCGGCGTGCCGAGCCGCATGAACGTCGGTCAGGTGCTCGAAGCGCACCTCGGCTACGCGGCTCGTTGGGGTTGGACCGACGTCAAGAACGGCAAGCAGGTGGGCGACATGCCCATCCGCGGCACCGAGTCGAAGACCCGCCCCAACACCAAGCCGAGCACCTTCATCGCCACTCCGGTGTTCGACGGTGCTCACTGGGACGAGGAAGAGGCTGCCGGCAAGCACCCGACGATCCAGTCGATCTTCGAGAACCTCAACGCCGAGAGCGTCGACGGCACACGCATGATCCAGCTCGACGGCAAGACCCCGTTGCGCAACGGCCGTACCGGCGAGTTGTACGACAATCCGGTCACCGTCGGCTACATGTACATCTTGAAGTTGGCCCACTTGGTCGACGACAAGATCCACGCCCGCTCGACCGGCCCGTACAGCATGATCACCCAGCAGCCGTTGGGTGGTAAGGCACAGTTCGGCGGCCAGCGCTTCGGAGAGATGGAAGTGTGGGCACTCGAGGCCTATGGCGCGGCGTACTGCCTGCAGGAGCTGTTGACCATCAAGTCCGACGACGTGCTGGGCCGAGTCAAGGTGTACGAGGCGATCGTCAAGGGCGAGAACATCCCCGAGCCGGGCATCCCCGAGAGCTTCAAGGTGCTCATGAAGGAGATGCAGGCACTGTGCCTCAACGTCGAGGTACTGGCCGACGATGGTTCCGAGATCGAGATGCGCGAGATGGACGAAGACGTCTTCCGCACGGCCGAGGAACTGGGCATCGACATCAGCCGCAACGAGCGCGGCACCGACGAAGACGACCGCGAGCGCGAGGCACGACGTGCCGCCCGCAACGCCAGCTACTGATACTGAAAACGAACGAAACGAAGAACCGAGAGAATCATGCTTGATGTGAACATGTTCGACCAGTTGAAGATCGGCCTCGCCACGGCCGACCAGATTCGACTGTGGTCCCACGGTGAAGTGAAGAAGCCGGAAACGATCAACTACCGCACGCTGCGTCCCGAGAAGGACGGCCTGTTCTGCGAGAAGATCTTCGG
>JAENVT010000494.1 GCA_016650435.1 Ilumatobacteraceae bacterium | reverse complement strand
GTGACGGGGCCGCGCGTTGAGACTGCCTGTGCCATCACCCGTGGACGGTACTCCCACAGGACGGAACCGACGAACTTTCCGGAAACTGTCATCGTTTCGCCGGACGCCCCGCAAAGTCCCTACACTCTCCACGTTTGCCAACCAAGCGTTTCCCATCTGTTGGGCGCGCCCGAGTTTCCCGGAGAACGACCGGTGTCATCACTGATTGCCGCCGAAGGCGGCTACCAAGACTTCATCCTCAGAGGCGGAGAATGGGCGGTGCTGTTGCTGTCCGGCGTGGCGGCCCTTGTGGCCATCGTCGTCGGTCTTCTCTTGGCGAAGAACGTCATGGCGCACGACGAAGGCACACCGAAGATGAAGGAGATCGCCAAGGCGATCCAGGAGGGGGCGTCCGCATACCTTCGTCGTCAGTTCAAGACGATCGGCATGATCCTGGTGCCGCTGGCAATGATCGTCTTCCTCACCTCGACCGCGATCAAGAAGCCTGACGGCAGTGAAGCGTTGAGCTTCGGGCTGGCAGGTACGTGGCGCACCCTGGCATTCATCCTCGGCTGCTTTGCATCGGGAGCCACCGGCCTCATCGGTATGACGCTGGCCACGCGCGGCAACGTGCGCACCGCCGCAGCCGCCAAGACCGGATCAATGCCAAAGGCGCTCACGATCGCATTCCGTACGGGTGGCGTGGCCGGTATGTTCACCGTTGGCCTCGGCCTGCTCGGTGCAACCGCGATCATCGCCCTGTTCCAAAACACATCCTCGGTGATCCTCATCGGCTTCGGATTCGGCGGGTCACTGCTCGCACTGTTCCTCCGCGTCGGCGGCGGCATCTTCACCAAGGCAGCCGACGTCGGTGCCGACCTCGTCGGCAAGGTCGAAGCCGGCATCCCCGAGGACGATCCGCGCAACCCGGCGACCATCGCCGACAACGTCGGCGACAACGTCGGCGACTGCGCCGGCATGGCCGCCGACCTGTTCGAGAGCTACGAGGTCACCCTCGTTGCCTCGATCATCCTTGGTGTCGCCGCGTTCAAATCGATCGGCGCCAACCCGGCCCTCGGCCTCATCTTCCCGCTCGCCGCTCGCGCCATCGGCGTCGTCGGTTCGATCATCGGGATCTTCTTCGTCAAGGCCAAGGAGGGCGAGACCAACGCCCTCAAGCCCATCAACAAGGGTTTCTTGGTCGCCGGTTCGCTGACCCTCGTCGGCACGTTCATCGTCGCGTTGGTCTACGTCGGCAACGACTTCAGCAATGCCGGTTGGAAGTGCTTCGGCGCTGTCGCGATCGGCCTCGTTCTTGCTCAGCTCATCAGTCGTCTCACCGAGTACTACACGGCGACGCACCACTCGCCTGTGCAGGAGATCGCCGCTGCGGCCGAGACGGGCCCGGCAACGGTGATTCTGGCCGGCACGGCGAGCGGCATGGAGAGTTCGGTGTACGCCGTGCTGGCCATCGCCATTGCTCTGGGTGCTGCCCTCGCCCTGGGTGGCGGCAACCTGCAGTTCTCGTTCTACCTCGTCGCGCTGTGTGGCATGGGCATGTTGGCCACGACCGGAATCATCGTCTCCGAAGACACGTTCGGCCCGGTCAGCGACAACGCAGCCGGCATTGCCGAGATGAGCGGGGAGTTCCATGGCGAGCCGGAGCGGATCATGGTCAGCCTCGACGCCGTGGGCAACACGACCAAGGCCGTCACCAAGGGCTTCGCCATCGGCTCGGCCGTCATCGCCGCCGTGGCGCTGTTCGCCAGCTTCATCGAAACCGCTGTCAACGAGTTGCTGCCGCAGGACACGATCGACGCCGCGTTGAAGACATCGCGAGGCGTGTTCGATCTGTTGCCGATCAACGTCGCGGATCCGAAGGTGTTCATCGGGTTGCTGATCGGTGGCTCTGTTCCGTTCTTGTTCAGCGCGCTCGCCATCCGCGCCGTTGGCCGCACCGCCGGCGTTGTTGTGCAAGAGGTTCGCAAGCAGTTCGCCGACGGCAAGATCATGAGGGGCGAGAAGCTGCCGGAATACGGCCCGGTCATCGACATCTGCACCGAAGCATCGCTGCGCGAGTTGGCCACGCCGGCGCTGCTCGCGGTGCTGACGCCGGTGATCGTTGGCTTCGGCATCAACTTCTTCGCCCTCGGCGCGTTCCTGGCCGCGGTCATCCTCGTCGGTCAGTTGATGGCCAACTACCTGTCGAACGCGGGTGGTGCGTGGGACAACTCGAAGAAGTACATCGAAGACGGCCACCACGGCGGCAAGGGCAGCGATCCGTATCGCGCAGCCGTCATCGCCGACACGGTCGGCGACCCGTTCAAAGACACGGCCGGTCCGGCGCTGAATCCCTTGATCAAGGTGATGAACCTGGTCTCGCTGTTGATCCTGCCCGCGATCATCAGCTTGAGGAACAACGACGGCGCTCGCTTCTCGATTGCCGCAGGCGCGCTGGCCGTGCTGATCGCCGCGATCATCTTCTCGAACCGCAAGGCGAGTTCGATCGTCGACGCGACCAATCCCTGATCGCAACTTCGTAACATCGCGACATGCTGGCCGCCCTGATCGACATCGAGCATTGGCTCGATCGCGGTGGGCTTGCTCTGGCCGCGCTGATCATCTTCGCCGAGACCGGTCTGCTGATCGGTTTCTTTCTGCCCGGCGACTCGTTGCTGTTTGTCGCCGGGTTCCTGGCGTCGAAGCCGAAGGGCCTGCCGCACCTTCCGTCACTCGGCCTGGTGGTGCCGGTGCTGGTGGCTGCGGCCTTCGTGGGTAACCAGGTCGGCTACATCATTGGGTCCAGGTTGGGCCCGGCGGTGTTCGACCGCCCCGACTCACGGTTGTTCAACCAGCGCAATGTGGCGCGAACCCATGCCTTCTTCGAGCGTCACGGCACGAAGGCGTTGGTAATGGCCCGCTTCGTTCCGATTGTGCGCACCTTCGTGCCGGTACTGGCAGGCGTGGGCAAGATGCCCCATCGAACCTTCATCAGCGCGAACGCGATCGGCGCGGTGGCGTGGGCCGGAGGGGTGACCGTTCTCGGCTATTTCCTCGGCCAGGTCGACGTGATCAAGAACAACATCGAGCTAGCGGCAATTGCCGTCGTCGCAATCTCGCTGCTACCAGTGGGCATCGAATACTTGCGTCACCGCCGAGCCAGACACCAGCACTAGATCCAACACGAGATCACGACGCGTCCTAGTCTCCGGCCATGACTCCTGTCAGACGATCCGGACCGATCACTCTCGCGATCGACATCGGAGGCAGCGGCCTGAAAGCCCTGACTCTGGACGCAAAGGGCAAGGCGCTGATGGACCGCGTTCGGGTCCCGACGCCATACCCATTGCCGCCGAAGAGACTCATCGCCGAGCTTTCCGAACTGGTGCGACCGATCGAGAACTATGACCGGGTGTCGGTCGGATTCCCCGGCATGGTTCGCAACGGGCGTGTTCTCAGCGCGCCACACCTCGTGCTGTCGAACGGCCCCGACTCGAAGGTCGACCCGAAGTCGGTCACGGCATGGGCCAACTTCGACCTCGCTTCGGCGCTGGCAAAGGCGCTCGACAAACCGACGCGAGTTGTCAACGACGCCGACCTGCAAGGCCTCGATGCCGCGTCGGGCAATGGACTGGAAGTTGTGATCACGCTTGGCACCGGGTTCGGCACGGCAGTGCTCAGCCAGGGTCAGTTGGTGCCGCACATGGAGTTCTCGCAGCACCCGTTCCGCGGCGGTGAGACCTACGACGAACAGTTGGGTGACGTGGCCAGGAAACGTGTTGGCAAGAAGATCTGGAGCAAACGAGTGCATAAGGCGATCGCTGTGCTCGATTCCGTCTTCATGTTCGATCATCTGTACGTCGGCGGGGGCAACGCAACGCGCTTGCAAGGCCCGCCCGGTGAAAGAGTCAGCATCATCGACGCCAATGCCGGACTGCTCGGCGGCATTCGCTTGTGGGATCAACACGCCTCGTCACACGACTGACACACCCCTGCGGGAACCCGACGTGTCAACGGTCACGTCGAACACCCATGACACACGTGAACACAGCGCATCGAGGGGCACGGACCGCCGCCGCCCTCGTAGCTGTCATCTTCGGCGTAACAGCATGTGCAAACGAGGATTCCAAGTCCTCATCGACGCGAGAGCTCAGCAACGCCGCTCCGGCCGGAACAGCCGCTCCCTCGGCCAACGGCGATGCAAGTCAGGTTGCCGCGGCTGCCACAGTCGCACCGTCTGCGGAGACTCCGGCCCAAGGATCCACGGGGATAGATCTTCCAGCCGTCGCGGTTCCGCAGACCAAGTTCCTGGCGATCGATGTCAGTTACGGGATCGAGGTCGACGACATGACCAAGGGGATCAACGATGTGATCGCGCTCTCCGACCGGCACGCCGGACAGATCTACGAGCGCTCGATCAACATCACCGACGACAGGTCGTCGACAGCCTCGTTCGTGATCAAGCTTCCACCGGAGCAGATGGAAAAGGCCATCGCCGAGTTGGATGCGATCGGCGTGCGCCGGACGGCTTCGCAGGGCACCGAAGACGTGACCGGCCAGGTGGTCGACATCGATGCACGGCTGGTCACTGCCCAGGCCAGCCTCGACCGGGTACGCAAGCTGCTCGAGTCGGCGACCGATCTCGGTCAGATCCTGAGCCTCGAGAGCCAACTGACCGAGCGCGAAACATTGGTCGAGCAGTACACCGCGATGAAGCGAGCCATCAGCGACCGCGTGTCGTTGGCTACGTTGCGGGTGCAGCTGACCCTCAGCCCTGATCCGGTCGCCACAACACCGGTCGCCAAGGACAAGCCGGCCGCCAAGGCCTCGATCGGCCGGGCATTCAAGAGTGGATGGAACGGCTTCGTCAAGATGCTCGCGGCGATCCTGATCTTCATCGGATACACCGCGCCGTTCCTCACCATGCTGGCCGTGGCAGCGATCGTGCTGATACCGATCATCCGTCGTCGCCGCCGCCTGATGGCGCAACAAAGTCGATCAGTTGCTCCACCGCCCCCACCAGCTCCGGACGCAGATCCGCAAACGTCCGAACACGATTCCGTAGGCGCGGCCAGAAGTCAGTGAGCGACACGCCCAGCGCGTCGCACAAGCCTTGCTTCCACTCGACCGAGCGGGGCACGTCGGGCCACTCGGCGAGATCCATCACCTGCGGGCGAACGCCGGCCCACACGTCGACGAACGGGTGGCCGGTCACCAGCACATCGGGACCGGCCACCTGCTCGGTGATCCTGGCTTCTTTCGATCCGGCGACGAGGTGATCGACAAGAATCCCAAGTCGACGTTGACCGGATGGACCGAACTCGCCGACCATCTCCACCAGCCGGTCGATCCCGTGCATCGGTTCGACGACGATCGCCAGCTCGGCCAGCTCATCGCCCCACACATGTTGCACCAACTCGGCGTCGTGGCGACCCTCGACCCAGATGCGACTGGCCCTCGCCACCCGGGCTTGTCGCGACGGCCCGGCAACCGCTCCGCTGTTGGTCAACCGGGGCGCATTGGAAGAACGTTGCTCGCGAACGAGAGTCACCGGCCGGCCCTCGATCAGGAACCCACCCGACTTGTACCGGAACTGGCGAGTGCTCCCGTGTCGATCTCGCAACGTCACGGCTTCGGCGGTGATGACGACGATGTCACCACAAAAACCCGAAGCGCGATCCTCGACGATCTGGCCGACACGGGCGGCAACCGGCGGGTACACCGGTTGTCGGCGTTGCTGTTCGAATTCGTCGAGGATGTCGCGGCTCACCCGCCGAGCGTACGTCCGAGCCAGCCTGTCGAAGTGAGCACTTGGTCGACGGCGACGCCATCGCTGCGCCGGTATGGACCGCGCAAACCAGCGGAATCGACCGGCATCGCCAATGCCTGCGGAAGATACGGCACACCCCACACGTGGGCGCGGTGACCGGGCCCGACCAGCTCGAGGACTCCTTCGGTCAACTCGACTCGCGCATCGATTTCGCCGGCCTGCTCGTAGCCATGCGGGATCGCGGCCGGCTCGGACTCCGTTCCCCATTCGACGTCGAACGTCACCGGCACGGGCGATCCATACGCCCGCCGCCACGCCTCTGTCGGATCGTCGAGCAACACACCGTGAGCCTCGTTGCCAACGCTCCACTGACGAAAAGGCACATCACACGCGTGATCCGCCCACATCTGTGGCGGCTTGATCTCCAACCCTTGCCGCAGCCCGCTGCCGTCGAGTTCTTCGATGTAGAGGAACGGCTGACCGCGTCGCACCAGCCCCGCCCAGTAATCAAAGCGGCGGCCGCGTAGCTCCAACCCGATGAACAGGCCGGCGCTGGCATCGGAATTCCAGCCCCACCACCACCACGCTTCGACCGCCACATCGGCATGACGACCTTCGTCGGCGGCAGCGAACAGCATCTCGATCCGGCAGACTAGGCGGCCGTGGTTCGCTATCTCAGTCTCGCCTGGATCGATGCGTTGTCGCACGAGGTCGCCAACAGCAGCGAGCTCGCCAAGCTCTCCGACAGTCACAAGATCGGCGTGACCCAGATCGTCACCGACGGTCCAGAAGGCGACGTCACCTACCATCTTCGGCTGGGCGACGGCAGCGCGTCATTCGGTGCCGGCCCAGCCGCTGCAGAAGATGTGCGCATGCAGCAGTCGTGGGCAACTGCAACAGCGGTGGCAACTGGCCAGCTCAACGCGCAGGAAGCCTTCATCAAAGGACTGATCCGTCTGACCGGGAACCAGCAGAAGCTGATCGAATCGCAACCTGTCTTTGCTGCCCTCGACGCCGTGTTCACGTCGGTGCGTGAACAGACCGAATACTGCTGAGCCGCTGCCATGCCCGAGCTACCGGAGGTTCAAGCGCACGCCGAGCGGCTGACCGCACAGTTCGCCGGGACCAAGTTGAAGAGGTTCGTTCCGCTGACGTTTACGGCCCTGAAGACGGCCCGGCCTCGGCCGGATGCGGCGTACGGGTTGCCGCTCGAGTCGGTGGGGCGACGCGGCAAGTATTTGCTGTTGCGATTCGAGCCGGTCACGTTCGTCGTTCACCTCATGCAGGGTGGGCGGCTGCTGGTCGACGAGAAACAGTCGGCGAAGCCGCGCAACGGTCAGGCCAGGTTCGTGTTTGCCGAGGGCGCGGCACTGTTGTTGACCGAAGCCGGCACCGAACGCCGCGCTGGTGTGTGGTGCATCTCCAACGGCGAGCTCGACGGCCCGCCGCTGAACCGTCTCGGACCCGAGGCACTCGACGTGACTCCGCAGGCGCTCGCCGAATCGTTCAAGACCACGAACATGCGCATCCACGGCTACCTGCGCGACCAGCATCAGATCGCCGGCCTCGGCCGCATGCTGGCCAACGAGGTCTGCCACCGCGCCAAGATCTCGCCGTTCGCTATGACGGGCAAGCTCGGCGCCGAGGGTGCGGCCGCGATCGTCACCGCGATCCACGACGCCGTCGAAGAGGGTTTGGCGTACGAACGCACTCGCCCCGACATGAGCTCGTCGAAGGATCGCCCGGGTCGGGTGCACGGACGAATCGGAGAACCGTGTCCTGTTTGCGGCGACGCCATCCGCTCGGTCTCCTACAGCGGATACACCGTTGCCTACTGCCCGACATGTCAGACCGGCGGCAAGATCCTCGCCGACAACACCACCTCCCGATTCCTCAAGTAGCCCGTCCGAGTGTTTGCCGCGCCCACGGGGGTGCGCGAGACACTCGTTCCGGGAATACGGGCCGCAAACACTCGTACCGATATACGCTCCGAGGGATGCCTGTTCACCTGCGCGCCGAGCCATCCGACTACGCCCCCGCTGTGCTGGTGCCGGGCGATCCTCGGCGAGCCACGTACATCGCCGAGACGTTCTTCGATGAGGGTGCCAAGCTCGTCAACGAGGAGCGCGGCATGCTGGGCTACACCGGCACCTTCAAAGGCCAGCCAATCAGTGTCCAATCCGTAGGCATGGGCTGCGCCAGCGCGGCGATCTACTACAGCGAACTGATCCAGCTCGGTGCCAAGCGGATCATCAGAGTCGGCACGGCTGGTGCGCTCGGCGACGGCATGCGCATGGCCGACACCGTCGTCGCGATCAGCGCCACCGCCGATGATCCAATCATCGGCCATTTGACCGACGGCGAGCCGCACGCTCCGACGGCGTCATGGCCGTTGATCGAATGCTGCGTCGCGTTGTCACGCGCCAGCGGAGCGACCGTGCACGTCGGTGCCATCGTGTCGAGCGCGTTGTTCTACGACCCGCGACCGGGGATGATGCAGCGCTGGAAGGAGCGTGGGCATCTCGCCGTCGAGATGGAGGCCGC
>JAENVT010000493.1 GCA_016650435.1 Ilumatobacteraceae bacterium | reverse complement strand
GATCGAGGATCTGGTCAAGTGGTCGCGCAGCCGCAGCAGTTGGCCGGCGTCGTTCGGACTGGCGTGCTGCGCAATCGAGATGATGGCAACCGGCGCAGCGCACTACGACCTCAGCCGTTTCGGGATGGAGGTCTTCCGGGCTTCTCCGCGGCAGGCCGACATCATGATCGTCGCCGGTCGGGTCAGCCAGAAGATGGCACCGGTGTTGCGCCAGGTCTACGACCAGATGATGGAACCGAAGTGGGTCATCTCGATGGGCGTGTGTGCATCAAGTGGTGGCATGTTCAACAACTACGCGATCGTTCAAGGGGTCGATCAAGTCGTACCCGTCGACGTCTACGCACCGGGATGCCCGCCGACTCCTGAAACCTTGATCCACGCGATCGAGACGCTGCATCAGCTGATCGAAGACGGACACCTGCTGAAGCGCCGCGCCGAGACCGGCGCAGGTGCCAACGTGCACGTTCAAGAAATCCCCTCTGGGGCCGAGTCGATACCCGTCTTGCTCGGAACGCGGTGATTGATGAGCGACGCTCCCGCTGCAGCGCCCGACGAGGCCGCCCCGACTCCTGAGCCGCCGTCGATGCACGGTTGCCCAATGACCGACGGCTGCGGCCAGACGGTGCTCCACCCAAGTCGCGAACAGTACGTGGGTGTTGTGCGTGCGCTGCTCGACGAGGGTTACGAGATGTGCGTCGATCTGACGGTGACCGACTACCTGCTCGTGCCGGAGCGAACGACGCCCGACGGCGTCGCCGCCGAGCGATTCGAGGTCGTCGTCAACCTCTTGTCGTTGACGCTTCGCCAGCGCATCCGCTTGCGGGTGCAGGTCCCTGCCGACGACGCCTCGATCGAGTCATTGTTCGACTTACACCCCGGCACAGAGGCGATGGAGCGGGAGGCGTTCGACATGTTCGGCATCACGTTCAACAATCATCCTGATCTCACCCGCATCCTGATGCCTGAGGACTGGGAAGGTCATCCGCTGCGCAAGGACTACGACACAGGCGCAATCCCCGTGCAGTTCTCCACCGATTTCGGGGCACGAACATGAGCATCGTCGAGACAATTCAAGCCGGTGACGACGCCGAGCAGGGCCTCAAGCCGCGCAGTCAACTGACGGCTCGCGAACTGTTGCGCGAGGTCGGTTCGGTGCTCCGCATGAGCGAGGCCGACGCCGCCAACCTCGGTGAAGTTCCTGCCGATCCTTCCGAGGATCAGACGATGATCATCAACATGGGGCCACAGCATCCCAGCACGCACGGCGTGTTGCGCCTCATGCTCGAACTTCGCGGCGAGGAAGTGCTGCGTTGCAAGCCCATCATCGGATACCTCCACACCGGCATGGAGAAGACGGGCGAGAACCTCACGTACATGCAGGGCGGCACCAACGTCACTCGCATGGACTACGTCAGCCCGCTCAACAACGAGTTGGTGTTCTCGATGGCCACCGAAAAGTTGCTCGGCATCGACGGCGACATCCCGGAGCGTGCGGTGTGGATGCGGATGTTGCTCAGCGAGCTGAATCGCATGAGCAGCCATCTCCTGTTCCTCGCGACCAACGGCATGGACATCGGCGCCGTGTCGATGATGATCTACGGGTGGCGCGAGCGCGAAGAGGTCTTGCGTTTCTTCCAGAAGGTCACGGGCCTGCGGATGAACCACAACTTCATTCGCCCGGGTGGGGTTGCCGCCGACCTTCCCGCCGGGTGGCGCGACGACGTGCTGCACCTGCTCGAGCTCATCGAGCCACGCCTCGAGGAATACGACACCTTGATGACCGGCCAACCGATCTGGCGCGAGCGCCTGCAGGGCGTCGGCGTGATCACCGCACAGGAAGCGATTGCTCTCGGCGCCACTGGTCCCATCCTGCGCAGCACGGGGACTGCGTGGGATCTGCGGCGTGACATGCCCTACCTTCACTACCCTGAACTTGAGTTCGACGTGATCGTCGGCTCGTACGGCGACGCGTTCGATCGATACGCGATCCGTCTCAACGAAGTGCGCGAGAGCATGAAGATCGTTCGCCAGATCCTCGACCGCATGCCTGCCGGCGACTACCGAATCCAAGACAAGAAGGTCACGCCCCCGCCGCGCGCCCGCATCGACGAGTCGATGGAAGCGTTGATCCACCACTTCAAGATCTTCACCGAAGGATTCAAGGTGCCAGCGGGCGAGGTCTACGTCGCCATCGAAAGCCCGCGCGGTGAGATCGGTTGTTACATCGTCAGCGACGGCTCGGCCACGCCGTACCGGATCCACGTGCGCGCCCCGAGCTTTGTCAACATCCAGTGCATGCCACACATGTTGCGCGGTGGGTTGATCGCCGACGCGGTCGCAGTGATCTCTTCCGTTGATCCTGTTCTCGGCGAGGTCGATCGCTGATGGCCCGACTCAACGAGGCCAACGTCGTGTACGCCAAGGAGATCATCGGGCGTTATCCGAAGGCTCGGTCGGCGACGATTCCACTGCTGCACCTCGCCCAACAGCAGGATGGCTACGTCACCAATGAGGCGATGAAACACATCGGTGAACTGGTCGGGGCAACCTCGGCCGAGATCCTCGGAACAGCAACGTTCTACGAGATGTTCAAGTTCGAGCGTGTCGGCAAGTACGTGATCAACATCTGCAGCACGATGTCGTGCGCCTTGCTAGGCGCCGACGAACTGATGCACCACGCCGAGCAGCAACTCGGGATCAAGGCCGGCAGTACCACTCCCGATGGCTTGTTCACGTTGGAGCACGCCGAGTGTCAGGCGGCATGCACCGAGGCGCCATGCCTACAGGTCAACTATCGCCATCGATATCGCGTGACGTCGGCCGATCTCGACGACCTGATCGACGACCTCAGCAACGGCCGGCTCGAGGGCGAGGTGCCACCGCACGGCACGGTCGCCCGCATCCGGCAACACATCCCGCACGATCGTGCCGTTGGCGTGTTTGCCCCCGACGATGTCACCACTGCGCCGGTGTGGATGCCGGCACCCACCGAGGCGCAAAAGTGAACGGCACCACGTATCCGCACGCAGCCGGCTTTGTCGCCGGTGACCGGCCGCGCATCGTGACATCGCGGTTCGAGTACGACGACGCCCACACCCTCGAGCGGTACCTGGCCACCGACGGTTACAAAGGACTACAAGCCGCCTTGTCGAGGTCGCCGGTCGACGTGCACGCCGACGTCAAGAGCGCCACCGTGCTCGGTCGGGGCGGCGCCGGTTTCCCGGCAGGCGTCAAGTGGGGGCTCACACCCCAGGCCGTATGGCCGCGGTACCTCGTGGTCAACGGCGACGAGAGCGAGCCGGGTACGTACAAAGACCGCCTGCTGATGGAGTTGGATCCGCACCAGCTGATCGAGGGCTGCTTGATCGCCTGCTACGCGGCCGGCCTCTCGCAATGCTTCCTCTACATCCGCGGTGAAATGGCTGTTGCGCAAGAGCGCGTTGCCATCGCGCTCAACGAGGCCTACGCAGCGGGGTACGTCGGCAAGAACATCCTCGGCAGCAACTTCAGCGTCGACATCGTGCTGCACTGGGGTGCGGGCGCGTATGTCGTGGGCGAGGAAACCGGGTTGATCGAGAGCCTCGAAGGCAACCGCGGCATGCCGCGCCTCAAGCCACCGTTCTTTCCAGCGGCGATCGGTCTGTACGGCAAGCCGACCATCGTCAACAACGTCGAAACTCTCGCCAATCTGCCGTGGCTGATGATCAACGGCGTCGAGGCGTATACCGCCATCGGCACGCCCACATCACCAGGAACACGCATGGTTGCGGTGTCGGGTCACGTCAAGCGGCCCGGTGTCTACGAGATCATCAACGGCACCACGACGTTTCGAGATCTGCTGTACGGCGAAGAGTTCTGTGGTGGTATCCGCGACGAGAACCAGCTCAAGGCGTTCGTGCCCGGCGGCGGCTCGGCACCATGGTTCCTGCCGGATCAGCTCGACCTTCCCTTCGAGGCAAAGCTCGTCGGCGCGGCTGGTTCGATGCTCGGCTCCGGTGCGGTCATCGTGATGGACGACACCACCGACATCGTTGCTGCTGCATACACACTCGTGCGTTTTTACGCCCACGAATCGTGTGGCAAATGTGTGCCGTGCCGCGAGGGCGGCACCTGGCTCGAACGAATCATGAAGCGCCTCGTCGACGGTCACGGAACAACGCGCGACCTCGATCAACTGTTGGAGATCGGTCAGACGATCTGCCCCGGTGAGTTCCCGCACGCAGCCAGCGAGCGACTGGGCATCGAGGCAAAGCCGTTCCCGTTCAGGATGACGACGATCTGTTTCGTCGGCCCGTCGGCGTACACCGCTGTTGATTCAGCGCTGACATTGTTCCGCGACGAATTCGAAGCCAAGATCGTGCAACGCAACCTGATCCCGGTGTCAGTGGGGGCCCAATCATGACCAGCACTGAAGCCGAAACTCAACCGGACGCACCGCCGCCTGATCCGAACGCGGTTGGGCTGACGATCAACGGTCGTCGAGTCATTGCTCGCAAGGGTGACTTGGTGATTGCCGCGGCTCAACGCGTCGGCGCCTACATCCCGCGCTTCTGTTACCACGAGCGAATGAGCTCCGTCGGAATGTGCCGGATGTGCCTGGTCGACATCGACACCGGTCGCGGCCCGGCGTTGCAACCCTCGTGCATGATCACGGTCGCTCCAGACATGGTGGTCAACACCAACAGCCAGTCGGCGCTTCGCGCCCAAGAAGGGATCATCGAACTGCTCTTGGCGCAGCACCCGCTCGACTGTCCGGTGTGCGACAAGGGTGGCGAGTGCCCGCTGCAGGACCAGGCGTTCAGCCACGGCCCGGGCGAAAGCCGCTACATCGAAGAGAAGCGTCACTTCGAGAAGCCGATCCCCATCAGCGATCTCGTGCTATTGGATCGCGAGCGTTGCATCCTCTGCGACCGCTGCACCCGTTTCGCCGACGAGGTCGCCGGCGACGCGCTGATTCATTTCAGCAGTCGTGGCAACGACACTCAGATCGTCACGTTCCCCGACGAGCCATTCGCCAGCTACTTCAGCGGCAACACGGTGCAGATCTGCCCGGTCGGCGCACTCACCGCCAAGCCGTACCGTTTCAAGGCCCGCCCCTGGGATCTCGAACAGACCGAGAGCACCTGTACCACCTGCGCGGTTGGATGCCGCACCGTCGTGCAATCGAGCCACGACGAACTGCTGCGGTATCAGGGTGTCGACAGCGATCCAGTCAACTGGGGCTGGCTCTGCGATCGTGGCCGATTCAACTTCGAGGCCGTCAACAGTGGTGATCGACTCAGCGCGCCGATGGTACGTGTTGACGACGAGTTGCAGCCGACGACGTGGAACGCGGCACTGGCGCGCGCTGCCGAGTTGATCATCGAGGCGAAGGCTGCCGGCGGCGCTGGCTCGATCGCCGTGCTCGGTGGAGCGCGTGGAACGAACGAAGATGCATATGCGTGGGCTCGTCTCGCTCACGATGTCATCGGCACTCCGCACGTGTACCCGCAGATGGGCGACGGCGCGCAGATCAACCTGCTCGGCTTCGACCGGGCGACGATCGACGAAGCAGCCAACGCGTCGACGATCGTCTTGATCGCGCCCGATCTCAAAGAAGAGCTGCCGGTGCTCTACCTGCGGCTGCGCGACGCCGCGCAGAAGCGTCGCAGCCGGATCATCGAGTTCACCCAGAAGGGCAGCGGCCTCAGCCCGTACGCCTGGAGGACGATCGAATATCACGC
Source organism: Ilumatobacteraceae bacterium (assembly GCA_016650435.1). Next base: position 1,012 of record JAENVT010000493.1, on the reverse strand, counting down.
GGGCAGCATCACCGAGGCCATTCGCACTGCCGGCAAGGATCCGGCGATCGCGTCGCAGATCGAAAAGGGAAATGTGGTTGTCGTCGCCGGTCGGGCCAACCTTGCCGAGCACCCACTGGAAGTCGGCAATGGTGTCGTTGCGGCGTTGCAGCTGGCGCCCGGAGCGAAGGTTTTGCCGGCGATGCGCCGTGGCAACATCGTCGGTGCGATCGAGATGGGTTTGATTCCCGGCGCCGATGGGATGCATGCACTGGAAATCGCCAAAGCGGCCGCAGCCGGCAACATCGAATGCCTGATCCTGCTCGGCTGCGATCCGTTGGCGGATTTCCCCGACACCGACCTGGCCAGGCGGATGATGGCCGCCGCGCCGCGGATCATCGCCATCGATACCTTTCTCACGAAATCGAATTCGCCCGCCGACGTGGTGCTCGCTGCAGCGGCCTACGGCGAGAAGAGCGGTACGACGACCAACATCGAAGGCCGCGTCACGACGCTTTCCGAGAAGGTCACGCCGCGGGGCACCAGCCGTCCCGACTGGATGATCGCGGTCGAGCTCGCCGACCTGCTCGGTGGTGACCTGGCGGTGTCGTCGGTCGATGATCTCACCGAGGCCATTGCCGCGAATGTCGCCGGCTTCAGCGCGGCGACGGTTGCTGCGCTGCGCAGCGCACGCGATGGCATCGTTTGCAAAGGTTCATTGCCGGCAGCGACCGCTCGCGTGTCGACGATCGAAGAACGCAACAGCTACGACTACAGACTCGTCGTCAGCCGCAAGCTGTACGACAACGCAGTTGGTACCGCGAAGTCTCCGTCGTTGGCGCATCTCGCGCCTGGCTCGCAATTGCACCTGCATCCGCTCGATGTCGAGCGCGTCGGCTCGAGCGATGGCGCCGACGTCAAGGTCACCAGTAAACGGGCCTCGATGGTATTCACGGTCGTTGCCGACGACAGCGTCGTGCGCGGCTCGGCGTGGGTCCCGTTCAACCAACCGGGGCCCAGCATCAGCGAACTG
>JAENVT010000492.1 GCA_016650435.1 Ilumatobacteraceae bacterium | reverse complement strand
CCACTGGCCGCAACAGCCGCGATCGATCGTGTCGTCACCAAGCCCGGTTCGAACGGCTGTGGTGCTGGAAGTTCGTCGGGTGATCGACTGAGCCCCCAACCCGCGACGTAAAGAACGACACCTAGGCCACCGGTCAGCGTCAGCAACAACAGAGCGATGCGCACCACGTAGGCGTCGACGCCGTAGCGCCGGGCAACACCGCCACACACACCCAACAACATCCGATCTGTCGACGACCGAGCGAACTCGATCCGTCGTTCGGCGCGCTGCGCTTCGGGCGTGGTGTCCATGCACCTATCGTGCCATCGAATGGGGCTTGGCACATCAGGTGCCGACCCTGAGACTCGGTCATCACGGTCAGGGGTCAACCAGGGTGATCCCCGATGGCGTCGAGGTGCCCGTATACGTACCGTGCATCGCATGACGAACCTCGACACGGAGCCGGCACCGCTTCCGCCACCAACTCCGGTGGCCGACCACCACGATCGGCGCTGGGCACGATCCGACGATCGGGTCGTCCTTGGCGTTGCTGGTGGGCTGGGACGGGCGTTGGCGATCGATCCACTGGTGATCCGGATCGCGTTTGTCGTGTTGGCGCTGTTCAGCGGCGTTGGAGTCGTCCTCTACGTCGCCGCGTTACTACTGCTCGCCGATTCGCCCTCATCGCCGCCTTCATCCACCTTCCGTCGAATCGCCGGCAGCGTTGTCATCCTGCTTGCGGCACGGTGGTTGTTCAGCGGCAATGCGAGACTTCCTGCCGCCGGTTGGGTCGTGGCCATCGGCCTCCTGGGAATCGCCGTTGCGGTGTGGCGCGGCAGATCACCACTCGATGTTCGATCGGCCCCTCCGGCTCCTGAGGTGCTGGCTTCGGCAGAGGGTGGGGCCACCACCGATCGCTGGGAGACATGGACGCAACGACGAGACCGGCCGCGCCCCCCGCGATCGGCACTCGGATTGTTGACGATCGGCGCGGCCACGTTCGTGGGCGCGTTGGTCTGGCTCGTCGGCAGCGACAACAGTCGCGGTGCGCAAGCCTTCGGATGGGCGACCGTGGTGCTCGGTGCCGGCCTGCTGGTGGGCACATTCGCCGGACGCGCTCGCTGGTTGATCATCCCGGCGCTGCTGACTTCGGTCGCCGCCGTTGGCGCGGCCGCATTGAGCTTTGCCGGGGCCAGCATCGACCATCGGTCGGGAAGCCGCACCGAGTTCATCGGCGTCTACACCCAGGTGCTTCCCCGCTACAGCACAGGTCTCGGCGACTTCAACCTCGAGCTCTTCGACTTCCCGTCCGACGCTTCCACCTCGATCGATGTTGGGGTGGGCAAGCTGACGGTTGACGTACCCGACGACGCCCGAGTGCAGATCGATGCGCGCGTCGGTGTTGGGTCGATCGACGCCCTCGGCTCGACACGCAGCGGCTATCGGCGCTCGCTGAGCGTCGACGACAATCAGAGCGGCGCGCATCTGATCAAGCTGACCCTGCGCGTCGGTGTGGGCAGCATCGAGGTTCGACGCGGACCATTCTTCGGCGGTCCACCCGACCTCGTCGTCGTGCCAACCGTCTTATCCGCAATCACGCCCGCAATCACACCCGACATCCCGGTGTCCAAGTACTTCGGTGACGGCACCGTGCTGTTCGAGGACGGCTCGATCGATTTCGGTGATGGACGACGGATCGAGGCCAACGGCTCGTACCAGATCCCCATCGTCCAGCAGCTGTCCGACGGCTCAGTGCAACTCGACAATGGCGCAATTGTTCGTGCGGACGGCACGGTCGTGACACCCGGAGGCTTCGTGATCCCCCACCAAGTACAGGGCCTGTCGACCGCACCGTCCACAGCGGCGCCTCAGCTAACAGCGGTTGTCACGACGACCTCTGTCCCAACCACAGTGACTTCGGGAGTGCAACCGTGAAGACTCATCGATTCGATCCGATCTCGCTGCTGTTTGGTATCGCCGCCGTGGTCGTGGGATTCGCAGCAATCAACTCCCGCCTCGGCAACCTGCTGAACGATCGGCCGGACGCCTTGATCCCGTTGCTGGTTCTGGGTGTCGGCGCCCTCGCTATGGCAGTTGCAGCGAGGCGGTCATTTCAAGATGTTGACAGCGCGAGCAACGACCAGCACGACCGTGCCGAGTGACACGACCGACTGCAGCATCATCGCCATCTTCGCCCACCGTGCCAACGGCAGAACGTCGGTTGGACTGAACGCCGCAGCGTTGGTGAACGACAGGTACAAGTAGTCGAAGAACAGAGGTTGCCAGTCCGCCGGTGCAAGCTCGGGCGACGTCATCTGCGGAAACAGGAAGTCGGGAAACGACTTCAATGCCTGGGCACGGGCCGCGGGGCCGCCACGGTCGAGGTCCCAATACCACATGCCGAACACGATCACATTGGTCAGCCAGATGGCGCCACCGGTCAACAACAAGGTGGTGGCGCTCTCGTGGGCGCGGCCCTCCAGCAGGGCAGTGATCAACCGCGCCGCCGATCCGGCATTGGCCAGCGTGATCACGGCAATCAGCATGATGCTCGTGAGTCGAAGCTGCGGCGTATGGCGCGTGATTCGGCGAGGCTGGGCAACCGACAGACCAATCCCGAGAAGTACCCCCAACGTCGGCAGGAGCCACGTCGGTGGGATCTCGTAGCGGTTGGGCAGGGCCACTTGCAGGGCCGTCGCGGCTACGACAGCGCCGCGCACTGGCCAGATCGATTCGCCTTCGGTCAACCGTCGCCATGCGGGAACGATGACCGATGTCGGGATCAACTTGCCGGGGAACGCCATCATGCGTTCGAGGTCGTCGCGCATTCGGCTGCGCTCGCCGGCGTGATCGTCGGGATCAGTCACCCGCAAATTCTCGCACCATCACCCAACGAGCGGGCTGTATGCCTCGACTTCGATCTCCACGAGATGATCGGGGTCGATCAACCCCGACACCTCCACCATCGTCGACACCGGTCGGATGTCTGCGAACACTTCGCCGTGTGCCTTGCCAACGGCTTCCCAGTTGGCAATGTCGCGCACGAAGATCCTCGTCCGAATGACCTGATCGAAGGTTGCGCCGGCTTTGGCGAGCGCATCACCGATGATCCGCAGGGTCACGCGGGTCTGTTCGCCGGCGTCACCTTTGCCCACCACCTGGCCGTCGACAGTCGCCGTCGTGCCGGAAACATGCACGTAATCGCCGCTGCGGGCCACCCTGCTGTAGCCGACGACCGCTTCCCACGGCCCACCAGAACCCCATCGCTCGATGCCTGCGACCATGCCCGCAGCATTGCATATGAACCAAATGGATCATTGATCAGCGTTCAACTTCGGGCTCAGTGGCGCCGATAGAACATTGATGAAGTTCGGCACGACCATTCTGGCGACCGCTCTGGAAGCGACCGGCACGGATCGAACGACCCTCTTTGCGTTGATTGCCATCGGCATCCTTGCCGCGACCGGCGCCGGCCTTGGAATTTTTGCTGCAATTCGCAGCCGTCGCAATCGGCACTTCGCCCAACTGGCAATGTGTGACGATCTGACTGGTGTCGGCAACCGCCGTCGGCTCGACCGCGATCTGGCGATCGAGGCTGCTACCGGCGACACTCCGGTCGCGGTGATCATGGTCGATGTCGATCACTTCAAGCGGATCAACGACGAATACGGCCACGATGCCGGCGACACGGCCCTGCGCGACGTTGCGAATGTGATGCGCCGCGAGGTGCGCGCCGGCGATGTCGTCTACCGCTACGGCGGTGAGGAGTTCTGCGTG
>JAENVT010000491.1 GCA_016650435.1 Ilumatobacteraceae bacterium | reverse complement strand
GGGCGAAAGGTCTGCGTAGTTCTTGATCAATCCCGTGTTGACCGGCGCGACGAGACCGGCGTCGATGAGGCGCACACTGGAGTCGCCGGATGCCGACACGCCGTCGTAGCCGCCGTTGCTCATCAGCTGGAACATCTCGTCGGACGTGGCCGCGGTCGTCGATTTGACGACACAGCCGGTTTGCGTCTCGAAGGGGTGCACCCAATCGTATGCCGGGTCGGTGCTGCCATCTTCGGCATAGCCCGCCCAGACGATGAGGTTGAGCGCCTTCTCGCCCGTTCCGATCGACTGGAGCGCGTCGCCGCCAGACGACTTCTTGTCGCTGCCGCACGCCGACGCGATCAGCGTCATTGCCATCAGGGCACCGAGGTACCGTGCTGTCTTCATGAGTCTCCCCCTTTGGAGATGTCTGTATTGGCGACGGGAAAGGCCGCGTAGCGCGGCCATGCCAGGCGGACATTGCCGCCGATGGCAACTCCAGCAAGCCCGTCGCTTGGCACGCTGGCGATCATGGACGAGCCGTCGTCGAGGTGCACTCGCACCCGACAATCGGCGCCGAGGTATTGGATGTCGCTGACCACGCCGGGAACCGAGATCTCGATGTCGGAGGTCTCGTTCTGCACGATGCGCAGTCGCTCTGGTCGCACGGAATGGGGCTCGTGCACGCCCAACAGTTGTTGCGAGCGTTCGGCGCTGATCACGTTGGAAATGCCGACGAAGCCGGCAACGAACCCCGTGGCCGGATGGTCGTAGATGTCGCGAGGAGTACCCACTTGCTCGACACGCCCGTTGTTGAAGACAGCAATGCGATTGCTCATCGACAGCGCTTCACCCTGATCGTGCGTGACGAACACGAACGTGATGCCGACTTCGCGCTGAATCGATTTCAGCTCCACCTGCATCTCTTCGCGCAACTTCAGGTCGAGCGCGCCGAGGGGCTCGTCGAGCAGCAACACTTTCGGATGGTTGACCAGAGCGCGGGCCAGTGCGATGCGTTGTCGCTGGCCGCCACTGAGTTGATAGGGGCGTCGCTGCCCGTACTGGCCGAGTCGCACCGCCGCGAGCATTTCCAGCGCGCGACGGCGTCGCTCCGCCTTGGTGACCTTCTTGACCTTGAGGCCGTACTCGATGTTCTCGAGCACGCTCATGTGCGGGAACAGCGCGTAGTCCTGGAAGACCGTGTTGACGTCGCGGTCGTAGGGCGCCAGCTGGCTGACATCGTTGCCCTGTAACAAGACCGCACCACCGGTGGGCGATTCGAAGCCGGCGATCATCCGCAGCACGGTGGTCTTGCCACTGCCGGATGGGCCGAGCAACGAGAAGAACTCGCCTTCGTAGATCTCGAGATCGATGTCGTCGACAGCAACGACATCGCCGTAGCTCTTGCGCAGCCTGACCAGTTGGATGGCGGGCGTTGCACGACGCGATCCGTCGTCTCTGGCGCCGATTGCCACGGCTTCACTCACGATGCGCTGCTTCTCCCCCGTTTTTCGTCGCGGCCGACACGGCGACGTTAGTCGGTCGTCGGTCGAGGCTCGACCATTCAGGTCGCTGCTGAGACCCTCTCGGTGATCACCTTCGAAGAGCCGCCAGGCTGCATGGTGATGCCCAACAGACTGTCGCCGGCTTCCATCGTTCGCTTCTGGTGACTGACAACCAGGAGCTGCGCCTCTTGGCGGAACTCATGGATCAGACCAAGGAAACGATGCAGGTTGACATCGTCGAGCGCAGCCTCGACCTCATCCATCACGTAGAACGGCGAGGGTCGGCTGCGGAACACGGCGAAGAGGTACGCCAGCGCGGTGAGCGATCGCTCGCCACCCGACAACAGCGACAACTTCTTCACGTTCTTACCGCTGGGCTTTGCCTCGACCTCGATGCCAGTGTTCAACAGGTCGTCGGGCGTCGTCAGTATGAGGCTTCCGACGCCGCCCGGGAAGAGCATTGCGAAGAGTTCGGTGAAGTGCCTGCTGACGTCGGTGAATGCCGCCGAGAAAACGCTTTGGATCTCGAGGTCGACGGCTTTGATGATGCGCATCAGATCGCGACGCGTGTTGCGCACGTCTTCGAGCTGTACTTCGAGGAAGGTGTGGCGCGTTTGCAGCTCGTTGAATTCTTCTAGGGCCAGCGGGTTGATCGGGCCCATGAGACGTAGTTCGCGCTCCAGATCGCGCACGCGAGCCGCCGCTGATGTGCCCTCGGGAAGGTCCGGTTGTTCGGTCGCCTCGGCGGCAGCGGGTTCGAGGTCGTGATCGTGGCGCAGTGCCTCGACGACACCCTCCAGCCTCATCCGCATTTCGGCTTCGTCGATCTCGACACGGCGCGATCGCTCGCGAGTCTCGTCGAGTGCCTTCTCCGCAGCGATACGCCCACCGCGCGCTTCGTCGAGGCGTTGAGCGATCCCACGCACTTCAGCGCTCTGCCTGCGACGGGTCTCCAAGAGCTCCTCGTGGCGCGCCTCGATCACGTGACGACGACGGTCGACGAGGCCGGAGAGGTTCTCCACCGCGCCGAGCGCCTGCTCGACTTCGAGACGACGCTGCCCCGCATGGGCACGCGCCACCGCATCGACCTCGAGACG
>JAENVT010000490.1 GCA_016650435.1 Ilumatobacteraceae bacterium | reverse complement strand
CTCGGGGGCGGCGGCGGCGATCTGCTGGGAGATCGAGTTGCCCGCGGTCGTCACGAGTCCACTTGCGTCGGCGTTGAAGGGGTTGGTGATGTCGACGAGGATCTTGCCGGCCAGCGCATCGCCGTAGTGCGCGACCACTTCAACCGCGCCGGCGTACAGGACGGCGAGGATGACGATGTCACCCGCCGGCCCTGCCCCGAACGTGCCGACGGTGGCTCCGTTCCCGATCTGGTCGGCAAGCGCCTGAGCCTTGGCGGTGTTGCGGCTCATGAACTCGATGATGTGGCCGTGCTTCGCGGCCCGGGTGCCGATGGCGGTGGCCATGTTGCCCGAGCCGATGATGCTGATGGTGGTCATGATGAGTACCTAATTTCTGCGGGTTGGGGTCGGAACGTTCGAGGGATAATGGGTGTGGCTGCAGAGCGCGCCCGAGATCAAGCACGCCATAGCTGACAGCGAACCGAAGTTCGTCGTCGCCTGCGTGGGCGACAAGGCGGCCCGCCTACCCAAGCGCGGTCCTGGCTCCGGCGGTTGCTGTGCGTCCCGTCCGACAACGAGTTCGATGCCGGTTTAGGTTGGCGCTCACGCGCCGCCATCCGTGCGTTGTAGCGCGAGGCGCATTGAATCATGAAGGCCCTGCGACGGGAATGTTCCTGAGCGACAGGTTCAACAATGTCTACCTCACAGCTGGCGGAGCAAGAAGCGCTCAACGGACCCTCGCTGGAGAAGGCATCTGTAAGCTACAGCGCGACGTTGAGATCGTCAACCCGCTCGAGAGCGAAATCCTTTTAGTCAGAGAATTTCACTCGGGGGGCACCCCACTCGTTTCGACGACGTACGTGGACACTTCCCGCGACTTGATATTGAGGTGCTGGGAGCTCGGCGCAGTAAGCCAAATGGCTGATCTGCCGTGATGCGCTCGCCTTCGATTACGTCGCAGTGCCCAGCAGCACCCGATAGAGAGGCAAGAGGCATCTCAGGACATCGGCAACGAACTTCGGCGAGGTGGACCGCACGATCCGGACGACCTCGCGTTGCATTGCGTCGCGGCGTCAAGGGTTCTTCGTGACCCGAATCGACCAGCCTGAGTCCCACCGATCCCGACGGTCGCGCTTCGCGGCAACGGCTACCGCGCTCGTCGTCGACGGCGCGCGCGAGTCCCCGAGTGTGCTCTGAACGTCGGGTCGTAGCACGCTCGGGAGTTGAAGGGCCGTCCAGGTAGACGAGCGCCGCCGTCTCATCGTCGAGATGCTCGCGCAGCACCTCGTAGTTGTCGCCGTATGAGGAGGTCGCTATCTGTCGCTACTTGCCGATCGCCTGATGGACCGAGCGGATCACGCTCGAACCTTCACCCACGGCAGCTGCGATCCGCTTCATCGAGCCGTGACGCACATCGCCGACGGCGAAGAGTCCTGGGATGCTGGTCTCGAACGCCAACGGCTGACGGCGGAGTAGCCCGAACGAGTCGCGCGGTTGCGTCTCCGGTAGATCGGTGTCGGTGAGGATGAAGCCGCTTCGGTCAAGTAGGACGCCCTCAAGCCAAGACGTCGCGGGTACGGCGCCTATGAAGCAGAAGAGTCCCGCGCAGGGCACGCTCTCCCGAGTCCCTCCGATCTTATTCGCAAGCACGATCGAGTCCAGATGGTCGCCACCGTCGACTCCGACGACTTCGGTGCCTAAGTGCAACTCGATACGACTGTCGACGAGGATGCGGGTCGCGAGGTAGCTCGACATCTCGATTTCCAGATCGTCGGCGCGCACGACGAGCCGGACCCGCGACCCGCGACTCGCGAGAAACAAGGCCGCCTGCCCGGCGGAGTTGGCCCCACCGATCACGGCCACCTGAGGGCCGTGAATCCCGCACGCGCGGGCTTCAAGCTCGGTTGCCGCGTAGTAGATGCCGTTGCCCTCGAAGTCCGCCCACCGCTCGAGGCTCAGTTTCCGGTAGTGGGCGCCGCTCGCGATCACGATCGAGCGGGCCGAGACCTCGCTCCCGTCCGACAGGGTCACCACAAGGTCGTCCGCCATCCGCAGTGACGTCACCTCGCACGGGGTCTTTATCTCGGCCCCGAACTTTTCGGCCTGCACCAGCGCCTTGGCAGTCAGCTCCGCGCCGGCGATTCCGGACGGGAAGCCAAGGTAGTTCTCGATACGAGCGCTCGCGCCGGCCTGCCCGCCAACGGCAACCCCTTCCAGCACCAGCGTGTCGAGGCCTTCAGAGGCGCCGTAGACGGCAGTCGCCAGTCCGGCGGGTCCACCACCGACGACAACAATGTCGTAGATCTTCCCTGGTACACAGCAGTACGCGAGGCCGAGCTGGTCCGCCAGCACGCTGGGGGTCGCATTGCGGAGGATTGCGGTCGGGGTGATCACGACCGGGAGGTCCGTGACGTCGAGCCCAAGAGACTCGAGGATCCGGCGCCCGTCGTCCGTTTCGACGTCGAGCCAACTATGCACCACGTTTAGACGCGTGGCCCAGTTGCGGAGCTCCAGCGTCTCGGCCGACCGCGCGCCGCCGACAATCTGGAAACTGCGCGCCGCTTCGCTCGTGCGCAGGAACTCGCGCCGCGCCATGAACGCCTTGAGGATGATGTCGGACAGCTCCGGCGCCTCGGACATAAGCTGCCGGAAGACCGGACGTGGCATCCGTTGGATCACGCCGCCGTCGGGCATACGCGCCGAAAACATGGCAGCCTGCCCGGTCAGCATGTCCAGCTCGCCCAGGAACGAACCTGGGCCGAAGATCGCGATGACCTGCTCCGGCAGCCCGAAGGCCGCGAACCTCACGACTTCCACATCGCCGGCCTCGACCAGGATGAAGTCAAAGTCGACATCCCCGGCGTTGCCCAAGGACGCGCCCGGGTCGACGACCGTCTCCGTGGAACGCTCGCGGATGAGGTCTAGCTGCGACGCGGTGAGGTCCGGATATCCGCCCGGGATTTCCGGCGTCGCCACGGCCGCTGTCTCGGCGTTCGCTCGCTCCACACTCACTGGCCATCCAGTTCGAGGAACATGGGGTCTACAACCTTGTCCGACGTGTTGGCCACGTGACCAGCGATCGTGGCAATCGCGCTCGTCAGGTGAGCGACGACATCGGCTATGTCAGTCTCCCACCCGTCGAGTGAGGCGTTCCAGCGATCTTGCATCTGGATGGATGGCAGTACTTGTCCGAGCTTCAGTCCTTCGAAGCGAGACCCGACGTAGTTCATGCGACCGCCAGCGTCGTCGTTCGTTCGTCGTTCGTCGTGCATTGTTGGTCGCAGCGTTCGGGGGACGCCGAGTTGTAAAAACCGATGGACGGCAGCACCGCACTTTGGAGCATTCTCCTATTGGAGGAGGTCGACATCATGGGCCTCGCAGGTCGCGGAGCAAAAACGCTCAACGGACCCTCGCTGGAGAAGGCACGGTGACGATACTGCGCGTCACTTCGAACGTCAATTTGTTCAAGCTCGCCTCAATGCGGATGGTGCCGCGCCACACGGCCTGGCCGCTGGCCCGATGGCGGTCTTCGAGTCCGTAGGCATCGACGCCGATTTCTTCCCGGAGGCCGCTGGCGCTCAATACTTGTCGTCAATATCGGTCAGTTCGGTTACGGCCTGGCGCCGCTCGCCCTCAGGGCTTCGGCAAGACGACCCCAGCTTTCAACGGCAACCGCGGTCAGCAGTCCTTCTTTGTCAGCGAAGTGCCGGGCTGCGTGGTCCGATCAGGCCGTTCAACGCGGGGGAGGGGGCTCGCCGGGAGTGGATTGCCCAGGGAATGGTTCCTCGGCAAGGTGACGCAGGACTCGTTCGTTGAGGGCGGCGAAGGTGTCCAGTTCGTCGGGGGTGAACAGGCTGATGAAGTGCCGGCGGACGTTTTGTACGTGCTGGGGCGCTGCGTCCTCAATGGCACGCTGTCCGGCGGGTAGCAGGCAGATCATGACGCTGCGGGCATCGGCAGGATTGGGTTCGCGGACGATTAGCCCTTGCTCTTGCATGCGCCGGGCCTGGTGGGAGAGTCGGCTCTTCTCCCACTGCAGCAGAGCGCCCAGTTCTTGCGCGGACATACGGCCCGCGGGATGCTCTGAGAGCACCGCGAGGACTTCGTAGTCGGCGTCGGTCAGTCCGGAGTCCTGAAGCAGGTGCCGGTGCAAGCGTAGGAAGAGCCGGTTGCGCGCGTGCACAAAGCTCCGCCAGGCCCGGTCTTCGCGGGCGTCGAGCCACCCCGGTTCCTCCGGCATGCGCCCACAGTATCTAGTGGTTCCGCGCGTTGGTTCGTCGGTGTGCTCGGGCACCAGGCGGATGGGTCGTTGAGATAGAGGCCGCAGGCGCAGCTGCCGACCGAGAACACGACCTCGATCTGGTTCAGCCAGGAGGCGTGGATGGGGAGGTGGACGGGGCGAGCGTTGGGCCAGGCGGCCTGCATCCGGTCGATCGATCGCCGAACTGCGCAATGCCCAATCCAATGATGAATTGCTTCAGTCACCGATTCCAATCGGAGGGAATCTCGCCCGTCTCTACGACGTATCTGGCCACTTCCCGCAGCTTGATGTTGAGGTTCTGGGATGCTCGGCGCAGTACCTGGAACGCCTGATCGGCGGTGATGCGCTCGCGCTCGATAAGGATTCCTTCGGCTTGACCAATCGTCTCCCGGGTCCCGAGTGCCGCGATCAGGTCGTCGATTCGGTGGAGCCCGGCATCGAGAGACAGCGCCGCGTCCTCCCGGGCCTCGGCGGCGCCGAGAGCGATGCCGGCGTGAGCCGCGAATATCAGCGCTTTGGTCCGGTCGATGGCGCCGTAGGCGCGGGGGAGCGCCGCATATAAGTTGAGCGCGCCGCGCGTCCCGTTCGAAGACAGACGGCACGACAAGAGACTCCGCATCCCGAGGGCAGCGGCCTGCGGACCAAAGACTGGCCAGCGTTGGTCGTCGGCCAAGTCCTCGGCATAGACGGTGGGTTCCTTCGAGATGGCATCGAGGCAGGGGCCCTCGCGGGCTGCGTATTGCAGCTGGTCGATCTCGAATGCGAGGGGGGCAGAGTAAGCGGGCGTGAACACCTTGTCCACGTCCTGAAGCGAGATGCAAGCGACATCGCTGCCTTCCACCGTGGCGAAAGCAAAGTCGACTATCTGCTGCAGGGTCGCCAAGACCGTCGGCGCAGAAAACAGCGTGCGAGCGATGCCCGCGAATGAGCTCGCCAGTTCGCCGTACGGCTCGTCGACGGTATTCACCAGCACCTCCCCAGGAAGTACCTGGACCCTTTTTCGCTCAGGGAGGGAGGCCCGAAGGCCCGACCTGTGCAGACGCTGAAGATGAGCGCAGCCGCAAGCGCGGTGCTCACGTAGGCAAAGCGGATATCGAGGGTTCCTGAGAGCACCCGGCCCCCGACGCCCATCAGGGTCGGCCCATCGGCAGCGCCCGCGGCTCGAACAGGGCCGGCAGCCGGCTGGCCGCACCGGCGCCCACGATGGTGCCTAGCGAGATCGGCACGAAGGCGAAGCCAGTCTTCAGGGCCGAACAGTGCAACACGCACTGGAAGTAGCGCTTCAGGGAGGGGACCTTCCGGAGTGGGCCGTCCCAATCCGGTTCGTCGGCGAAGCGAAGAATGAAAGTGAGACCGCTGGCGAAGTGCTCGATCACAACTTCTGCAGGGCCGGATTGGGACCGTCGCTGCCAGGTGGAACCTGACGCGCACGCCGTAGCTGTGCTGCGTCAGCTCGCGCAGCCGCACACCGGGCCCAGTTACCTCCCCAGACGGCATCTCCACCTCCTACACCGGAGCAAAATGGCACTTCAACGAAGCGGAGCGGCTGTGCGCACACTCCCACGGGGGGCCCGTGTAGGAGGTCATTGCTTCTCCTGGTCCAAGCTAGTTGGTTGACGGTTCAACCATAGTGTTATTGGTTGAACCCGTCAACCAATAGTGACACGGTCGCCCCGCTCGAGAAATGCTTGAGTTCTCACCGCCGAGCTCGGTCGAACGAGCGCCACGTATTGCGCCCTCGAGTTCCAACGCAACCCGGAACCCCACGTCAGCGTCCGACGAGTGGCGTGAGTCGGCTGACGGCTTCGACGAGGGCAGAGCGGTGCGCTGCGATGCGCGCTGGATCGGACGGGTCGGACCCGTCGGCGGACAGAAGGTCGAGGGGGCTGATCAGCCAAGCCCCCGCCATTCCTTGCACCAGGACGAGCAGGTCGATCGGCGGAAGTTGTGAGTTCCGTACCGCTTGCGGCGCGATCCGGTTGATGGCGGCGACCTTCTCGGCGTAGATCGACTTCTCGTCAGGCCCAACCTCGGGCCGTTCGAGCTGACGCCACATCGTCATAGCGGCCGGGTGCATCAGAAGGTTGTCGAACAGCGCACCGGCGTACCGGGGGAGATCGTTCTCGGTGATTGGAACCTCGGTCATCAGGTCTCTGATGACCTTCTCCAAGGCGACGGTGAACAGCCGGTCTTTGTCACCGAAGTGGATGTAGCCAGGACCATCTCGGTGTGCCCTGTCGTCTCTTCGGAGCGGAGGTGGCCTGCCGCCAAGATGCCGAAGGCGGCGACGATCGAGCCGATGATGGCGAGTTCGGCGGACAGGAAGGCGTCGACGATGCCCTGCTCGCCGCCGAGCGACTCGAAGAAGTCGCGCATGGCCGGGGAGTCGAGCATGCCGCTGACGCTGCTCGTGAGCGATCCGAGCAGGACACCGAACAAGACGACGGCCACCGTCCAGAACACCAAGACGCCTCGGTTCAGGCGCAGCGCGAGCGACCACACGTTGTTGATGCCGCCGCGAGCCGGTCCGGAGCGTTCGGCGAGCAGTCCGGAGCCGAGATCTCGCCGCGCTCGCAGACCGAACCGATGGCTACCAGCATCGATGCGAACAGGACGGGGAGCAACAGCAGGCCGAACCGATCACCCGCGAACGGGCGGACCTGTTGGGTCCACCCGAGGGGAGACAGCCATGTCAGCGGACGGGCCGGGGTCCGGGATGTCTCCGACTGCCCGAAGGAGGTACGCGATGGCGACGCCGACGACAGCGACGCCCGTGGCAGCGCGGCTCCCGGTGGTCACCTGCGCGGTGACTGCAGCCACCGCGCTGAACGCGATCCCGGCTCCGGCCCAGCCGAGCCCGAACGCGAGGGCACCCGCCGCCGGCAAGCCCGCAGTGGCCAAGGCGGCGGCGGTCAGAATTCCCAGAGCCACGCTCGAACCGAAGGTGAGGGTGAGAGTTGCTGCGAGTGGGGCGTCGCGACCGACGACCCCGGCGCTGAGTAGCTCGAGCCGACCTGCTGCCTCCTCGGCCCGGGTGTGCCGGACAGTGACGACGATCATCAGCACGGTGACCATCGCGGCCCCGAAGGCGGTCAGTTTGATAAGGGCGAGCGAGCCGATCGACGTCGGGTCGTACACCCGCCCGTTAGAGCGCGACGAGGGACGGACTGGCGTTGATTGCTTCGGCCGCGTCGACCCGACCCTGGATCTCCGGGTACAGGTTGGCCGTGGCCGATGCCGAGAACCCGGCCATGGCCGCAAAGCCCAACACCCATGCCGGCAGCAGCCACCGGTCGCGACGTATGGCGAGCCGGAGCAGCGTGCCGGTTCCGGCCAGCGATTCAGGCATCGCGGGACTGGGTGCTCGCGACAGCCCCGTAGTAGCGGAGGAACAGTTCCTCGAGTGTGGGGGGGCTGGCTGGTGAGGCTCCGGATACCCGACGCGCTCAGCGCCCGCATGAGGGCATCCATGCCGCTCGGTTCGACCTGGGCACTGACCTGGTGGTTCTCGACGATCAGGTTGTGGACACCGTCGATCCGGTCGAGGCCCTGCGGCACGGTCGTCACCTCGGCGCTGACCGAGGTCCGGGTCAGGTGGCGGAGCTGGTCCAGGCGCCCGGTCTCCACGACCCTCCCGTCGCGAATGATGCTCACCCGGTCCGACAGCGCCTCCGCCTCGCTCAAGATGTGGCTGCTCAGCAGAACGGTCCGGCCCTCATCGCGCAGCTCACGCACGCACGTCCGGAAGTCCACCTCCTTCAGCGGGTCGAGGCCGGCAGTGGGCTCGTCCAACAGGTACAGCTCCGCATTGGTCGCCAACGCCGAGCTCAGCGCAACCTTCTGACGGTTGCCCCGGGAGTAGGTACGGGACTTCCTCGTCGGGTCCAAGTCGAACAGCTCCAGGTACCGGTCACGCCGCGCCGTGTCCTGCCCGCCTTGCAGGCGGCCGAGGAGATCGATGACCTCGCCACCGCTCAGGTTCGGCCACAGCGACACGTCACCTGGGACGTAGGCGAGCCTGGAATGCAGCATCGTGATGTCGCGCCAAGGGTCACCACCGAGCAGGCGAACCGTTCCGGCGTCGATCCGCAGCATTCCCAACAGGACGCGCAGCGTCGTCGACTTGCCCGCACCGTTCGGACCCAAGAACCCGTGCACCTCGCCACGCGCGACCTCCAGATCGAGACCCGCGAGCGCCTTGGTCTTCCCGAACGACTTCACGAGACCGCGGGCTTCGACGACCAAGTCGGAGGAGGTCTCGGACATTGCCATCCCAGTCACGCTATGTCGTCTGTCGGCACCACTTTCCGCGTCGGTATCGCAGAGGTGGTGGGGCCCGGCTCGTTCGAGCCGGCGTCGAAGGTTGCAGCTGGCCGATCCGGCGTGGTCGAGTCGGTGTGCTCCATGGGTGTGATGGAGGTGTGTGGTGTCGTCATGTCGGCATCATCGCTGACCGCTCTTACAACGAGTTTGCAACCGTGATTGCAACGACGCGCCGTGCCGTCAACCACCACGGGGAGAAGCCGGTCACCTTCGCACTGTCGAGATAGTAGACGCGAGGTCTGTCGACGGCCACTGAACTGTCATCCATTGTGACTTTCGGCTCTACAGATAGCCCCGTGCCCGGACCTCTAGTTGCTGGAAAGTTGAATTTTCTTCACAACAAGGAGACGGAAATGGACGGGAAGATGACCAGGAAACTGGTGGCTGTGCTCAGCCTTTTTGCACTCAGTCTTACGACTGGAGAGCTCGCTCGGCAGACGTCAAATGGAGTTGACGTCGCGGCAGCTGCGCCGACGAGTGCCACGGATTCGACGAAGGTTCCGCATTACTTCGGGCCGTACCCGAACTGGGCCAACAGTCCACAGGTGCTCGCGAACGCAATCGTCACGATCGGGCTAGGAACACCAACGCCTGTCGCGGTCGGCAACCCTCTGACCGCTCGCGCCAATGCCACCGACTACGCAACCCCGCCGGGAGTTCTCGGCCCAGTGTTCGTGGTCGTTCCAAGCGCTGTGCTGCCCGGCGGCAGCCTCGAAAGCTTCCAGACGTGGAACCAGGCGGAACCTGCCGGCAGCCCCACGCCTTCTGCAGGCGGCCTGTTCCACGCGTATGTGCTTCGCCCCAGCGGAGTTCCGAGCCAGTACACGCTCGTCTACGACAGTGGAGTGCTCACCGTTCCGCCGCTCGCCGACCCGCTGGTGTCCGCGGTCGCGACGTACCCGATAGCTCCGGCAGTCGCCGTGCAAGCGGGAGACGTGCTCGGCTTCTACGGAGAGGGCATCCCCGTCGACACAGGAGTCACGGTGAACCCGGACATCCTCAGCTACCCGGCACCGGCGGCACCCGCCGCGACAGACACGCTCACTCTGGGCGATCCCGGCTTTCCGATGTTCTCGCAGGACCGAACCTACTCGTTCGCTGCCATGGTCACCCCGACCATCGTTGATCCCGGTACGGGCGCACAAGCGACGGCCATCGTCGATCCGAAGACTGGCGGCATCTCCGCTGTGACCGTCACAGAACCGGGCGCCGGCTATGTCATCGCTCCGAGCGTGTCGATCACGTCTCCTGGTGTGACTCCCACTCTGCAGGCCAGAGCGACCGCCGTGATCACGACCGGCGCGATCACCGGTATCGCCGTGAACGAGGCGGGCTTCGGTTTCACGACTCCGACAGTTGCCCTCTCGGGCGGCAACTCCACAGTCGCGGCGACAGCCCAGGCGAGCGGCGGCGTCGATGACATCGCCCTCACCGATGGTGGCAGCGGCTACTTGATCCAGCCCATCGTCAAGATCTCGCTCCCGAACCTCCCCACCGGCGTGCAAGCGATCGCGACCGCGACAATGGCCGGCGGTGTCGTTGATGGAATCACCCTTGTGGAGCCGGGCTCCGGCTACACGTCCGCCCCGACTGTTGAGGTCTGGGACGGCAATGCTGCGAACTTTGCGACTCCGGCTGTCGCTGTGGCGACGATAGGCATCGGTCAGATCGACGTCACCTCCGGTGGTCAGGGTTATGACTCTGCGCCGGTCGTCACGATCACCGACAGCGTCGCCCCGTTCGACAAGTTCGCCAGCGCCACAGCGACCGTCGCGGTCAAGGGCTCCGTGACCGCAATCAACGTGACGAGCCCCGGTGCCGGTTACATCACGCCGGGCCTCAAGAAGTTCGTCGACACCCTTCCCGGTCTCACGCCCGCAGGTGCGAACAACCTCGGCAACTACATCCCGATCGCTGTCCCCGACACGACCACGTATCCAGGTTCCGATTACTACGAGATCGCTGTCGTGCAGTACCGCCATCAGTTCGCCTCGAGTCTGCCCCCCACGTTGATGCGTGGTTACGTGCAACTCTCGACGGGTGTCGTGCCCGGAGCCCACGTGCAGTTGACCAACGTAAACCTCGATCCGAATGTTGCCCCAACCACGATCGCCGGCTACTTCGGCGTCGACAACCCGCACTACCTCGGACCGACCATCGTTGCGATGAAGGACCGGCCCGTCCGGATCCTGTTCCGCAACCTGCTACCGACCGGCGTTGCCGGTGATCTGTTCCTGCCTGTCGACACCTCGTTGATGGGCTCGGGCATGGGCCCGAACGCGATTCAGCTGGATGCCAATGGTGTACCGATCGATGCAGCACACGACGATGGCACGGTGCTCGATGGTGTCCGCAACCCGATGTGCGGTGAGACCCCCAAGCCGAGCGACTGCTTCTCCGAGAACCGCGCGACGCTGCACCTCCACGGCGGCATCACCCCATGGATCAGCGATGGCACTCCTCACCAGTGGACCACTCCCGACGGTGAGGCCACGGACTATCCGCAGGGTGTCAGCGTCAGCAACGTGCCCGACATGCCGGATCCCGGCCCAGGGGCGCTGACGTTCTTCTACACCAACCAGCAGAGTGCCCGCCTGATGTTCTACCACGACCACGCATGGGGCATCACCCGCCTTAACGTGTACGCAGGCGAAGCAGCCGGCTACCTGCTCACCGACGCAATGGAGCAGAGCCTGATCGGCACCGGCGGCGCCCTGGAGGGCTTGGGCCTCGGCACCCCACTAATCGTGCAGGACAAGACATTCGTGCCGAGCGCTGCCGCCATGGCCAAGGCCGACCCGACGTGGAACTACGCCAAGTGGGGCGGCGAAGGCAACCTGTGGACACCACACGTCTACATGCCCGCGCAGAACCCCGGCGACCCTTCGGGGATGAGCGCCTTCGGACGCTGGATGTACGGCCCATGGTTCTGGCCACCGGCCAAGGACGCCAAGTACCCACCGATCGCAAACCCGTATTACGACCCCAACTGTGACCCGAATGTCCAGCCGTTCTGCGAGCCGGCGTTGATCCCCTCGACACCGAACGTGTCGGTCGGGATGGAAGCATTCAACGACACACCGATCGTCAACGGCGCGGCCTACCCGACCACCACCGTCGATCCGAAGGCCTACCGCTACCGTGTCCTCAACGCAGCCAACGACCGCTTCTGGAACCTGTCGTGGTACGTCGCCGACCCACGGACCGGCACGCTCAGCGAAGTCGCTCTCAAGCAAACCGAGCTCGACGCCGCCCAGACCGACCCGGTCGTGACCCCGACACCTGACGAGACGATCAGCCCCAAGGGCCCTGCCTGGGTCCAGATCGGCACCGAGGGCGGGTTCCTGCCCACCCCGGTGGTCGTCCCGGCACAGCCGACGACGTGGATCACCGACCCGACACGCTTCGACGTTGGCAACGTCGATCAGCACTCACTGCTGCTGGCACCGGCTGAGCGAGCCGACGTGATCGTCGACTTCTCCCAGTTCCGCGGCAAGACGCTGATCCTCTACAACGACGCCCCGGCCGCTTTCCCAGCCCGCGTCCCCGGCTACGACTACTACACCGGCGGCCCCGACATGTCGCCCGCCGGCGCACCGACCACCCTGCCTGGCTATGGCCCCAACACCCGCACCATCATGCAAGTCAAGGTCTCCAACGCAGCGCCGGCGGTCGCCTTCGACCGACCGAACACCATTGCTGACCGCATGGGTGCCCTGATGACAGCCTTCAACCACAAGACTGACGGCTCAGGCGTGTTCGAATCCGCTTCGGATCCCATCATCGTCGGCCAGGCCGCCTACAACGCTGCATATGGCACCAACTTTGCGGCTGCGGGATGGTGCAACAGCCCAACCAATCCGACCGTCAAGTGCGACGGATACGCCAGGATCGCAGAAGGATCACAGCCGACCGACCTCTTCAAGTTCGACACGCTGAACGGTGCGCAACTGCAGATTCCGTTCCAGCCCAAGGGCATGCACGACGAGATGAACTCGGCCAACTTCGACGAGTGGGGCCGCATGACGGCCAACCTCGGCCTCGAGGCGCCGGGCGCAACTCCACTGCTGCAGAACATCATCCTGTATCCGTATGTGAACCCGCCGACGGAGATTCTCGACTCGACGGGGCTGCCGAGCAGCCTCGACGTGACCCCGATCGCTTCGGCTGCAGACGGTACGCAGATCTGGAAGATCACCCACAACGGTGTCGACACCCACCCGATCCACTTCCACCTGTACGACGTGCAGATCATCAACCGGGTCACATGGGACAACATCATCATTCCTCCAGAACCGAGTGAGCTCGGTTGGAAGGACACCGTGCGGATTAGCCCGCTCGAGGACACCATCGTCGCCCTGCGCCCGATCGTGCCGGTCCTTCCGTTCGCCGTGCCCGACAGCTCCCGCCCGCTCAACCCGATGATGCCCATCGGCGCCAAGGGTGACTTGAACACGGCGGGGCTCGAAGCCGGCTTCAACAACACCGACACCGTCGGCAACCCGATCGATCCGATCGTCAACCTCGTCACCGACTTCGGGTGGGAGTACGTCTTCCACTGCCACATCCTCAGCCATGAGGAGATGGACATGATGCGGCCGGTGACAGTTCATGTCGGTTCAGTGGCGCCCGACCCACCAGTGTTGAGCTTCGCCCGTGGCAGTGTGATCCTCACCTGGACCGACGGCACGCCGGTCAACTACGCCGACCCGACCACCTGGGGCAATCCGAAGAATGAGATCGGATACCGCATCGAGCGGGCCACGCAGCCAGGCGGACCGTACACGCTGATCGCCGAAGCAGTGGCGAACAGCACGACGTACACCGACAACCCGCCGGATCCGACCACGACGTACTTCTATCGGGTCTCCGCGTACAACAAGGCCAACATCCTGACCGGCGGTACACCGTCGAACGTGATCACGGTCGAAGGCTTGCCACCTGCCCCGTCCGGGCTGAACGCACTGGTGCAGCCGAACGCTGCGCTGTCTGCCGGTAGCCAGGTCGCGCTCGATTGGACGAACGTGTCCACCACCGCCACCAGCGTTGAAGTCGAGCGTGCAGTTGGCGCCGGATCGTTCACCCCGTTGGCCACGGTGACCCCAGCGCCTGCGGGCCTGGCGACCTACACCGACACCACGGTCGTTGCCGCCGGCCCATACAGCTATCGGGTCAGGTCGGTCAACGTCATCGGTCCATCGGCGTACTCCAACGTCGCCACGGTGACTGTTCCGCTCGCCGCCTCGTCGACTGTGTTGAGCAGCAGCCTCAGCCCCTCGACGTTCGGACAGAACGTGACGTTCACCGCCACGGTCAGTTCGACGCAGGCATCCGCGACACCGGGTGGAACCGTCGAGTTCTTCGACGGAACGACGAGCCTCGGCACTGGAACGATGGCGGCTGGCGTCGCCAGCTTCTCCACCGCCGGCCTAGCCGCCGGCAGCCACGCGATCCGCGCGGTCTACAGCGGCGACGAGATCTTCGCTCCCAGCGCGGCGACGGGAGCCCAGGTCGTCGACCAAGGCACCACGTCGGTGTCGCTGGCGAGCAGCAAGAATCCGTCGGTCCGCGGTGACAACGTGACCTACACGGCAACCGTCTCGGTCCTGACCGGGATCGGGAGCCCGACGGGGAGCGTTGAGTTCTTCGACGGTGGTTCGAGTCTCGGCGTACAGCCGCTCGTGGGCAACGCTGCGACGCTGTCGACCTCGCTCCTCACGGTCGGCAGCCACACGATCACCGCTACGTACGGCGGCGACGCCAGCTTTGCCGGCAGCACCGTCAGCGGGACCCAGACCGTCATCCAGGGCTCGACCTCGACGGGCATCGTCAGCAATCTCAACCCGTCCGTCGAAGGCGACAATGTGACGTTCACGGCGACGGTCTCGGCCGTCTCCGGGACACCTAGTGGCACCGTAGAGTTCTTCGACGGTCTCACGAGCCTCGGCTCGGGCACGCTGTCGGGCGGCACCGCAAGCATCTCGCTGACGACCCTCACTGCCGGTACTCACAGCATCACAGCGGTGTACGCCGGCGACGGCACCTACACCGCCAGTACGAGCCCGGCTCTGATTCAGAACGTGCTGAGGCGAACCACAGTCGTGGTGACGAGCAACCGTGTTCCAACGGCCAACCTCGGCCAGAACATCACGTTCACGGCCACGGTCAGGCCGGTGACCGGCACGGGGATTCCGACCGGCACGGTCCAGTTCAGCGTTGACGGAACCATCAAAAGTCCGTTGACCCTCAACCTTCAGGGTAGGGCGACCTTCCAGATCGCCACCTTGTCGGCCGGCAGCCACAACGTGATCGCCACCTACGGCGGCACGACAGTGTTTGGAGGAAGCGTCAGCGTGACGTTCGTCCAGGTCGTCAACCAGGCGACTACGACGACCACGGTGACCAGCAACGTCAACCCCTCGGTTTTCGGTCGGAACGTCACCCTGACGGCCCGAGTTCAGCCGAACCCGGGCGCCGGTACCAACGTCCAGTTCTTCGAAGGCCTCACGAGCCTCGGCTCGTTCCCGCTGGATGCCACCGGCCGGGCGCGATTGCCGATCAGCACGTTGGGCGTCGGAATCCACGGGATCACCGCGGTCTACCCAGGCACTGTGAGCTACGTGGCGAGCACGAGTCCTGTGTTCAGCCAGACGGTGAACAAGGCCAACACCAGGACGGTCGTCACGACCAGCGGCACCCCCGCTGCTCGTGGAACGAACGTCACCTTCACCGCCACAGTCAGGCCGACTGGGTCTGGTGCGGGCGTCAGGACGGGCACTGTTACCTTCAACATCAGTGGTGCTCCGCGGGGTACGGGAACGGTCAACGCCAGCGGTGTGGCGACGTACACAACAAGTGGGTTGGCCGTCGGCCTCCATACGGTGTCGGCTGTTTATTCCGGTGACGGCAACTTCAACGTCAGCACCAGCGCCAACATCAATCAGCGGATCAGGTAGGCAGTCCCCCGGGTTCGCGACGGGTGGAACGGGGAGGAGCGTCGAGCTCCTCCCCGTTCCGCATGTCCGTGCTTGTTCCGCAGGGCGCGGACCCGAAACGATCTCATCTCGCGCATCGACCGCACCCTGTCAACGCCGATCGAAATCACCCCCACCGCAACCGTGTACTGCCCGGCCAGCATCGGCATCGCGGACACCCGAACCGTCGGGCGCGGCGTCGATGAAATCCCGCCGCTGCCGACGCCATGTACGAAGTGAAACCGAGCTCGTTGTGCCGTGCCAGGCGTTCAACACGAGAACGAGCCCGGTCCTCAGCTGAACCATCTGCTCTGTGACACGGATCTTCCGACTCTTGAGGTCGACCTTGCCGCGCCGCAGACCCACCAGCTCGCTCCAACGCGTGCCGGTGTCGACGGCGACATAGATCAGCGCCCGGTATCGCTCGCTGTGCGCCTCGGCGAGTCGAATCGCCTGGTCCCAGTCGAGGAACGTCATCTCTCGCTTGGCGACCCTCGGCGGGTCGACGCGCTCACACGGATTCGTCATCGTTCTTGGAGGTCAATGTCGGTCACAACGAAAAGAACCTCTGACCTGGTCCAATACCACGTCAGAGGTTGAGAGGCGACGATGGGAATCGAACCCATGTACAGGGCTTTGCAGACCCGAGTCCCGCATCGCGTCGTACCTGTTCAGAGGGCATGAAGGGCGCCTTAACCGGGCTCTTGAGGGGTGAGCGAGGCGCGGGTCAACGGATCGCGGCGGTCAATCTCGGTCACTCATCGGCTGTCGATCACGCAGCAATGGACGTGGCGAACGGCGCGTCGACTTCGTTTTTCGACGAGACCTCGACGACCGCTACCGGCGTTACAAATTGCGCTGACGAGTGCGCGGACACACCCCTTCGACGCGTTGACTAGTCCCACACAAATATCGCCGGTTCCGCGCACTGTTCTCCGCCCCAGCGACGGTTCCGTGTGGGTCCTCCAGCGCGCGTTCTTGTTGTCGCGGCAACGCGGCAGCTCGGAGTGCGCGAACGCCATGGACGCTACAAGGCGGTCCGCAACCGGAGCCGCGGCGGTGCCCCGCCGAAGTACCCTCGCCCTCGTGATTGCAGCGGATGGAACCTACTGGGCGCCTCTCGTGATCAGCGCGGTCCTGGCCGCCGCACTGGCAGTCGCCGGCGCCTACTTCGTTGGGCGGTACCGCGAAAAGGGACGCTCCGACGAAGCCGACGCACGCCAAGCCAAAGCCGACCAAGCGGCCGAGGACGCCAAGCAGATGATCACCGCAGCGGAGCGCGTTGCCGTCGAGACTGCCCGGCAAAGCGAGCTCCGACGCGTCGAAGAGATCGCAAACAGCCGTGTCGGCAAAGTGTTCTTGCGTCACTACTCCAACAACGATGCCGGTGTGCGCGTTGTCGTCCTCGCCCTCAGCACCGACGACCCGGACCACAAGGTCCTCCTCGAGTACCCGCCGAACGATGCAAACCCGGACGGACTCCGTGTCAAAACCGAATGGCGCGCGATGACGGAGCCTGACGACGTTCAACGGCACCGCACAGCACGCACCATCGCGCAGTCGTATGACGACAGTGAAGGCTGGGTGGAATGGGAGCTCCTGCCCGAGTGATCGAACGTCAACCGGCCTCTCGCATACTGGCGCAGATGCGGAGCATCTCCTGGAGCGAAGCTGAAATCGCCGATAAGCGAACGGAGAGCACCGTCGACATCGACCGGTTGAGGTCTCGGGAGGTACGCGTCGACGGCGATCACTGCGATGCACCCGCGGAGGACTACGACGGCGGTATGGAGCACCGAAAGCCCGCCGCGTCACCGTCGTCACTCCGCCCACGTCCCATGCGATCACGCGAACGAGGTGGAGTCCAGATCATTCGTTTGTTGAAACTCGGCAGCTCTGTATGGCGCTCATCGGGAGCCAGGGCAGCGTCCGCGGGTCCGGCCCAAACATCTTCGGCAAGGTCGCTGTAGCGATCCGCTGAACAGCCCTCAAACTCACGCAGGCCCTCGCCAAAGCGCCTTTTGTCGGGAATTCCCTGTAGGCACCCTCCACGTAACGACTTCTACACTTGGGATGGAAAGTTCGGATTTGAGCAGCCCGCACCGGGGTGTGCATCCGACTGGAGGTTCGTTGACGTGGATATTTCCTGTGCGTTCCCCACGACCCTTTCTTCCCCGGCCGACATCGTCGTCGCCGAGGAACTTGGTTATGCGCGGGCCTGGCTGTACGACACCCCACAGAACTCGCCGGACGTGTGGATGTCGCTCGCGTTGGCTGCCGACCGCACCTCACGGATCGGGCTCGGCCCGGGCGTCCTCATTCCTAGCCTGCGACACCCGATGGTGAACGCCGCTGGTACTGCGACGCTCCACGCCTTGGCCCCAGGCCGGGTTGCGGTCTCCTTCGGCACCGGGTTCACCGGTCGACGGGCGATGGGATACGGAGCGATCACCTGGAAGTTCATGAAGGAGTACATCGAAGCGTTCAGGGCGTTGTTGCGCGGTGAGGTGATCACCTGGGAGGGCGCCCGGATGCAGATGATGCATCCGGCCGGCAGTGCCGCACCGCGACCGGTTGAGGTGCCGGTGCTCGTCGGTGCTCTCGGCCCAAAGGGTCACAAGGTGGCTCAGGAACTGGGGGACGGGCTGTACGTCGCCCTCGATGTCGATGAGGTCGCCAAGGAGTTCGATTGGGTTGCATTTTTGTACTGGGGCACGATTCTCGACGAGGACGAATCGCCTCAGTCTGCACGTGCTCGTGCCGCCGCAGGTCCCGGGTGGGCACTCTCGTACCACGCTGCCTACGAGTTCGCCGGTCGCGACGCGGTACCGGCGATCAAAGGTGGCGCGGAGTGGTTGCAGGTCATCGACGAACGACCGTCGGACGAGCGCCATCTTGGCGTGCACGTGGGCCACTGCGTTCACATGAACGACGCCGATGATGCCGCATGGGATGCCGGCGGATCGGAGACGGTACAACAAGTCACCATTACGGGCTCGCCGAGCGACGTGCGGGCCCGGATCGACGAGTTGGAGGAGAAGGGCGTGACAGAAGCCGTCTACCAACCGGCGGGTCACGACATTCGTCGCGAGCTGGAACGGATGATCGACGCTCTTCGCTGAACGCGGTCAGAAGAGATCCCAGTACGAGTCGCGGGCTCTCATCTGGTCTGCGGTCTCCTCCAAGATCACGCGACCCGAGCGCATGACCGACACGCGGTCGACGATTTGCAGCGCTTGGCCGACGTTCTGCTCCAGCAGCAACACGGCCAGCCCTTCCTCGTCGGCGAGGCGACGGACGGTGGTGAAGATCTGTTGCACGACTGCGGGAGCGAGACCCAGCGACGGTTCGTCCAGCATCAGCAACGCCGGGCTGGCCATCAGCGCCATCCCCAGGCTGACCATGCGCTGCTGGCCACCAGACATCGTCCCGGCCAACTGCGTCGAACGCTCGAGCAAGACAGGAGACAGGCCGCGCACCAGTTCGAGCCGCTTGTCACGTCGATCGGGGTCGGCGTGGTTGGCTGCGCCCAGCAGCAGGTTGTCGATCACGGTGAGATCGGCGAAGGCGAACCGCTCGGACGGGATCATGGCCATGCCCGACTTGACGTTCGCACGCGAGCTGGCCTTTGTGACGTCCTTGCCCTTGAACTCAATCGTCCCTCCGAGCACCGGCATGACGCCCAAGACGGTGCGGATCGTCGTGGTCT
>JAENVT010000489.1 GCA_016650435.1 Ilumatobacteraceae bacterium | reverse complement strand
CCGCGAGCTGTACGGACTGCTGCTGACCAAGCTCGATCGAGAGGGTGCTCAGGTCACCAGCCGCCTTGGCGTTGCCGCCGAGGCAGTCGAGGTTGTACCCGATCTCGATCTCTACAAGCTGGCTGTCGATTACTGGCCGATCCACTACATGGTGTGCGACGAGGTGCAGTTCTACAGCGTGCAGCAGTGCGATCAACTGGGCCGAGCGGTCGACGATCTCGGAGTCGACGTGTTTGCGTTTGGTCTGATCACCGACTTTCGCGGCGAGCTGTTCGACGGCACCAAGCGGATGTTGGAGATCGCCGACGAGCGGGTACCGATGCAGGTCGAGGCGCGGTGCTGGTGTGGCGCACGCGCCACCCACAACGCCCGCGTCGTCAACGGGGAAGTGGTCTACGAGGGCGACACCGTTGTTGTCGGTGATACCGGTACGGCAGGCGAGGCGACACTGTTCGGCGACATCGTGCGCTACGAATTGCTGTGCCGCCTGCACTACCGCCAAGGCGAGCTTGGCATCTGACTGCCTGCTCGACGAGTACATATCGCCGGATAGGCGTGCGCTTCTCAGCTCTCCACGCGCATTCTGTGCTCGACGCCGTCTACGTTCTGCGCCGCCGGTCGCGTCGACCGCGTGCAGGTGACGCTTTTCCCTGTCATCACCGGTCAGACCGGGCTGGACCCGATCTTCCGGGGTGCGGCCGACTTCGACCCGGAGCTGGTCGAGAGCCGGACGCTCGACGGTCGCAGCCAAGAGCTCATCTACCGACCCACCCTCCATTGATACTCGGGAGACCGAGTGGTGCTGGCGCTGGGACTTCAGGTGGGGCAATGTGGGCCGGTGACTATCGAGACCGCTCCGAGCACGGCAGCACGCTGGGACGACGTCGTGGCAGCCTTTGGGCGCCGTGCGACGGATCCCTCGTGGTGTTGGTGCCGACGCTTTCTCGGCGGCAGCGATGCCGCTGACAACCGCGCTGCGCTCCGTCTCGAGTTGTCGACATCGCCGGTCCCTCCTGGCCTTATCGCGTACGTGGACGGGCAGCCGGCAGGGTGGACAAGGGTGATGCCCCGACACCAGATACCGGGTGTCTTAGCCAATCGGGCGTTGCGTCGCGTGCTGACCGACGAAGACGGCGCGTGGTGGGTGACATGCTTCGCTGTCCAACAGCGTTACCGGAGCATCGGCGTGGCTCGCGCACTGCTCGACGCAGCCGTGACCCACGCCCAGCAGCACGGCGCTGCCGCTGTCGAAGGTCACCCGGTCGACACCGATGCCCTCAAAGCCGAACGGACGAGCGGCTCCGCACTATTCACTGGGACCATGCGCCTCTTCGTCGCCGCAGGCTTCAGTGAGATCGGCCGCACGTATCCCAGCCGCCCCGTGATGCGACTCAACCTCTGACCGCTCGCTGACCGGTACACGCCATCTCAACCGGCAAATGTCCGGTCAAACAGGATGCGCGCGCCACAGAACGACGGAACAGTCAAGCTGGCAGGTTGACACAGAACGGCCGGTCGCCTGACGACCCGAGACCATGGAGTTCTGATCATGCGGAAGCTGATTGCGTGGGTGTTCATGCACTCGCTAGACGGCCTTCTCGCTGGCACCGAGTACTGGCAGTTCTGCTTCGGCCTGCCCGTCGATCGCGCGGACCTGAAGCAGAAGATCGGCGTTTACCAGAGCGCGTACGCGCACATC
Organism: Ilumatobacteraceae bacterium; assembly: GCA_016650435.1. Next base: position 2,363 of record JAENVT010000489.1, on the reverse strand, counting down.
ATGGGCCGCGCCGCCTACGAGGGCATCGCCGGACCGTTGCCGACGGCCGACCACCCGTTCACCGGCATCATGAACGCTGCAGGGGCACTGCCGACGCGTGCTTGCTGGAGGAACGTGCCGGTCCCGGACAGCGGCGTCTGTGGCCTCGCTAACGCTTCGGCCGTATTCCGCATAGTGGTGGGATCTGAGGGTGCGCTACGAATTGCTGTGTCGCCTGCATTATCGCCAAGGTGAACTCGGCATCTGACTGCCTGCTCGACGAGTACATATTGCCGGCTCTGTGCGCGCTGCTCGGTCGCCGCGCGATCGACTCGCATGGGCGCGATTCTGGCAGTGCGAGTTCCATTTCCGCGCCCAAGCAGGCTCAATGGGCGCGATTTCGGAACCCACGCTTCCACATTCGCGCCCAAGCACGATGGAACGACGTCGCACAGAACGAAGCCTTCTGCGTGGCGTTGATTCGGTGTTCTCTGAGTGCGTGATTCAGGTGTGGTGGCGATCGTCAGCCGTCGGTGTCGTAGGTGACAGTTGCTTGGCAGAAACCGTTGTCGTTGTTCGCGAACGATCCGATCTCGAGATGGAACGACTCTGTGCTGGCCACGATCTCGGTGATATCCGGGGTGATCACGTGGTGCACGATGACGTTGGTCTGGCCGCCACCGAGGACGATATTGCCGATGGCGCTGCTGCTCTGAGCGGTAGCCGTGAGAGCGTCTCTGATCAGAAAGACCGTGTATTGGCCGACAACGTTCGGGGCTCCGTCGAACATAGCGACATCGACGGAGACCAAGCGGGCACCTACCGGGACGATGAGTGAGACCCGACCGGGTGCTGCTGTCGCCCCGCTGTTGCCGAGGCAGGAACCGGGCGCCTGTGACATCAAGACGCCTCCCGCGCCCATGTTGGTGAACACCATCGAGATCTCGTTGTAAATGTCGCTGTGGACCGAATTGTCGGCGGCGTAGAAGCCAACGATGTCGGCGATGACGTCGACTGTGCCAGTGAGGTTGAAGATGCTGACCTTGCCGTCGGCAGAGAGTTTGACGTCAACCTTGTTCGGTGTGGCCGGCGAGCCGGCAACCCAGTTGAGGTTGGATGCCGTCGGTCGCGTCGCGTCAGCTGGCCAGAGGGTGAGGAAACTCCCGATCGAGCCGTTGACGGTAGTGACGTTCATTGCGATCGCGGTGGCCGCGGCGGGGATGTTGCAGTCGCCGTTGGCGCCAACGACGGGTTGGGTGAAGGTCTCGGCGCTGCCGAGGGGAGTACCACGCGGGCCAACCTGGGTGGCGGGTCTGGTGTCGAACAGCCGGCACGGGGTAATCGGCACGAAGTCGGCGCGCTGACCACCCCCGATGGTCGCACTCGCACTCGGTAGACCGACACCGAGAAGGACGGTGGCTGCGACAGCAGCCGTGACTGTGGTCAAGCGGGCGCGGTCGAACATATGGCCTCCAGGGGTGAGGCCCGGACCCTACGTCAACGAGACGCGCAACCCTGCTTCCTTTGCCGGACTCAGATGTCGGGATTGATCAACCAGGCCAGCCTGCGCATGTCGGCCTTGCGTGCTGGAAACGTTCCGACGCGCTCGGCGACCTGCTTGCGCAGCCATGGCATCGAGGCGGCCATCCTCGTGCCGGGACACAGTGTCGAACCGATCCCGCGATGGCCGACGATGTTCGGAAAAACCAGCTTCGTCGAATCCGTTGCGATGAACTCGTCGCTGCCGAGCGGATCGATCCTGTGGCGTTGGGCCTCCCATGCCGCGAGGTGGATCAAGCTGTCGATCGCCGCGCCCGATGGGGACGTCTTCATGAAGTTGCCGATCAGGGCGATGCCACACGTGCCGGCATTGCGTCCTTTGGTGTGACCGCCGATGATCGCGTTGCCGGCACCATCTTCGCCGGTGTGCAACTCGCTCTTGCCGTACTTGCGAGCGCGGCGGCCCTCGAAGATCTCACCGTCGGGGCCGATCAGGAAGTTGTAGCCGATGTCGGTGAAGCCTCGCCCGACCACGTGCAGTTCGTAACCGAAGCGCACCGTCGCTGCGGGATTCTTCGTACCGTTGGGGCTCGCCGTGTGATGGACGACGATCTTGCGGAACGGGGCGTACCCGATCACGCGGGTGTCGCGAATCGACTCGTCGGCGCCCCACTGGGCGCGGGTCACGATGGATGGCGCTGTAATCTGACCGATTGCCTTGTGCTTTGGGGTCGTCTTCGGTTTGGCCTCGGCGACCTGCGTGTCGAACGAGGCGACGGCCGCCATCGTGGCTGCCCCTGCGGCAGCGAGTCGCAGGAAGCGGCGGCGCGGGAATGCATCTTCACCGACGCATTGCTCGCACATAGGAGTCTCCTTCGGTTGGG